>CANCDA010000022.1 GCA_947374705.1 Comamonadaceae bacterium
CTCACCGCGCGCCAATTGCACATAGGCTTTGCGCGCCGGGTTCAGCGCCAGCGTGGCTTGCTCAGCACCGTCAAACAACCCGGCATACAGCCGCGCATCGGCGTGCAGCGTGACCGAACCTTGCGCCCCGTCGGGCGAAGCCACCAGACGCAGCGCGCCGCGCTTCTCGGGTATTTCAAACGTTTTTTGTTCGTAGCTGGCGGGGATGCCGGTGACGTTGGGCAATATCCATATCTGGAAGAAATGCGTGGTGTCCTTGGGCGCATGGTTGAACTCGCTGTGCATCACGCCGTTGCCCGCGCTCATGCGCTGCACGTCACCGGGCGGGATGGCGCGGCCATTGCCCATATTGTCTTTGTGCGCCAACTCGCCCGAGAGCACGTAGCTGATGATTTCCATGTCGCGGTGGCCGTGGGTGCCAAAGCCTGTGCCGGGTGCGATGCGGTCTTCGTTGATGACGCGCAGATTGCCCCAGCCCATGTAGCGCGGGTCGTGGTAGCCAGCAAACGAAAAGCTGTGAAAAGACTTGAGCCAACCGTGATCGGCGTAGCCCCGGTCTTGGGATTTGCGAAGTGTCAGCATGGCGGCTCCTGAAGTGTTTGTTGATGGTTTGAACTTTAAGGGCTCAAGGCCGGTTTGTAATCCAGACCATTTGCTGTCATCATTCAATTTATTTGAATCAAACTGGCGCATATGCCGCACGAACCATGCCCACTGCCCGTGATGTCCTGACGCCCGATGCGCTTGCCATGCTGCAAGCCATTCAAACGGCGGGCAGCTTTGCCGCAGCGGCGCGCCAGCTCAACCTCGTGCCCAGCGCCCTCACCTACCGGGTGCGCCAGATTGAAGACGCCCTCGATGTGCTGCTGTACGACCGCAGTTCACGCCAGGCCCGCCTGACCGAGGCGGGGGCTGAGTTGCTGCGCGAAGGCAGCCGTCTGCTGCTGGATATTGACGCCGTAGCCAATCGCGTCAAACGGGTGGCCACGGGTTGGGAGCCCCAACTCACCCTGGCGGTGGACGGCATCATTTCCCGCACGACGATGATGGAACTGTGTGAAAGTTTTTTTACGCTGAACGCCCCCACCCGACTCAAGCTGCGCGAGGAAACCCTGTCCGGCACATTGGAAGCCCTGAACGTGGGCCAGGCCGATCTGGCCCTGGGCGTGGCGTTGGAGCCCAACACCAGCACCGGCATTCACAGCAAGCTCCTGGGTGCGGTGAATTTTGTTTATGCCGTGGCCCCCCACCACCCGCTGGCCGCCATCACGCAGCCGTTGACCGACACGCTGATGCAACAGCACCGCGCCGTGGCGGTGGCCGACTCGGTGCAGCGCGGTCAAGGTCTGACCGTGGGCTTGCTAGCGGGACAAGACGTATTTACCGTGAGCAGCATGCAGGCCAAGCTTGACGCCCAGCTGCGCGGCATGGGTGGTGGTTTTGTGCCTGAATGCATGGCACGCGGCTTCATTGAAACGGGCCGCCTGGTGGTCAAAAAAACCGAGCGCTCGCAACGCTTGACGCGCGTGAGTTACGCCTGGCGCGGCACACCCGGACGCGGCCAAGGCCGGGCGCTTCAGTGGTGGCTCAAACAACTGGAAAGCCCTACAACCCGGTCTGCGCTGTTAGAGCAACACCGAGGCGTGTAAAGTGCAAGCCATGATGCCGCATGCATTTCAAAACAACAGGAGACAATTTTCATGACCATTCCCCGACACATAGCCGTCATTGGCGCTGGCATGGCCGGCATCGCCTGCGCGCGTACCCTGGTGCAAGCGGGCCACCACGTCACCGTGTTCGAGCGCAGCGCCAAGATGGGCGGGCGCATGGCCACGCGCTTGACCGAATTTGGCGGCTTTGACCATGGCGCGCAGTATTTCACCGTGCGCGACCCGCGCTTTGCCCAGGCCCTGGCCACTGTGCCCGGCCAATGCCGCCCCTGGAGCGCCAACACGGTACAGGTGCTCGATGCCTTGGGTCGGGTTGTCGCCGCTGCCCGCCCCAGTCGTGAATCGCATTGGGTGCCCACGCCGGGCATGAATGCACTGGTCAGCCGCTGGGCACTGCCCTTGATGGACGCGCACCAGGTGGAGATGGACACCCGCATCACGCACATCGAGCCCGATGCCCTGAACCCCCAGCGCTGGCAATTGCGCAGCGAAGGCCCGCAGGACGCACGCCGTGTGTTCTCAGGCTTTGACACCGTTTTGCTGGCCATGCCCGCTGCGCAGGCACATTCCTTGCTCCAATCGTCCAGCGTGGCACTGCCCTTGGCGCGTCAAATCGACAAGATCGAAGTCAAACCCTGCTGGACACTGATGTTGGCCTTCCCGCTGGCCATGCAGCCGGGCCTGTCAACCTTGGGGCCGCAGTGGAACGCCGCACGCAGCACCCACCACCGCATTGCTTGGCTGGCCCGCGAATCGTCCAAACCCAAACGCGGCCCGGTGGAGCGCTGGACGGTGCAGGCCAGCGCCGCCTGGTCTGAGGAGCACCTGAACGACGACGTGGATCGCGTGCAAGCCAAGCTGCTCAAAGCTTTCTCCGAGGTCACCGGCATTCGCGCCCAACCCTCGTTTGCCACTGCCCATTTGTGGCGTTACGCCCAGACCTCACACCCCTTGGGCAGCAGTCACCTGTGGGATGCCAAAAACAACATCGGTGCCTGCGGTGATTGGTGCATTGGACATCGGGTGGAAGATGCATTCATCTCGGGATTGGAGCTGGCGCTTTCCGTGGTGTGATGACGGGCTACAGGGGGCGTTTTTCCCCCTCCCCCACTGGCCCGCTGCACGCGGGTTCGCTGGTGGCCGCACTCGCCAGTTGGCTCGATGCGCGTGCTCACAACGGCCGCTGGCTGGTGCGCATGGAAGACGTGGACACACCGCGCTGCGTCCCCGATTCAGACCAGTTCATCCTGCAACAGCTAAAGAGCTGTGGCCTCATCCCTGACGAGCTACCAGTGTGGCAGTCGCAACGCACGACCCTGTACCAAGCGGCACTGGACGATTTGACCGCACACGGCCTGGCCTACCCCTGCGCCTGCACTCGCTCCGAGATTCAAGCCGAGCTTGTGCGCGCAGGACACGCGCACACCCGCCACGGCGAGCTGATCTACCCCGGCACCTGCCGCCAGGGCCTGCGCGGCCAAGCGGCGCGGGCATGGCGGTTTTTAAGCAACCAGCCACCCCGACCTACTGTTTGGCTAGATCGCCGCCTCGGCCCCCAATCCCAAGACGTGGAGAAGGAGGTGGGTGACTTCGTGCTCCAACGCGCCGACGGCATCGCAGCCTACCAGCTAGCCGTGGTGGTGGACGACGCGGCACAGGGCATCAGCCACGTCGTGCGCGGCCAAGACCTGGCCGACAACACGGCGCGTCAAATCTTGCTGCAACAGGCCTTGGGCCTGTCCACCCCACAGTACCTGCACACGCCGCTGGTCGTCGGTGTGAACGGCGAAAAACTCAGCAAGCAAAATGGCGCACAGCCTCTGAACACCAGTGACCCACTACAAGCCCTGAATGCTGCCGCAACCGTGCTGGGCCTGCAGGTGAGCGCCACCAATTTGAGCAACTGGCTGGTGCAAGCGACTGCGCAGTGGGCCAAGCGACAAGCGCCCCACGAGGCAGGCCTTTAAAATCAAGCCGTGACTGAAACAAACCCCAACCCCACACCGCCCGCCACATCGACAGCGACACCAGCCGACGCCGCGCCCCCCATCAAAGACCGCCGCCGCCTGCCGCCACCCGGCGTGGAATTTCCCAAGACCATCAAAAGCTATGTGCGCCGCGCAGGCCGCACCACCACCGGCCAGGCCAAAGCGTTTGAGGAACAGGGACCTAAATTTCTACTGCCCTACGCCGAAACCGCGATTGATTTAACTGCCGCCTTTGGTCGCTCATGCCCCACCATTCTCGAAATCGGCTTCGGCATGGGCGAGGCCACAGCGCATATTGCGGCCCTATTGCCAGAGAAAAATTTTCTGTGTTGCGAGGTACACGAGCCCGGCGTGGGCGCGCTACTCAAGCGCATTGGCGAACAAGACCTGCACAACATCCGCATCCTGGCGCACGACGCGGTCGAGGTCATCGACCACATGCTTCCCCTGCAAAGCCTGGACGGCATCCACGTCTTCTTCCCCGACCCCTGGCACAAGCTCAAGCACAACAAGCGCCGCTTGCTGCAACCCATGCTGGTGGCCAAGCTGGCCGCGCGCTTAAAGCCCGGTGGCTACCTGCACTGCGCCACCGACTGGGAGCCCTACGCCCAGCAAATGCTGGAGGTACTGGGGGCAGAGCCACTGCTGAAAAACACCGCGCCAGATTACGCCCCCAAGCCCGCCTACCGCCCCCTGACCAAGTTCGAGAACCGAGGTTTAAAGCTCGGCCATGGTGTGTGGGATTTGGTGTTTGCGCGGGTCTAGCCTGCGCTGGTGAGGTCATGACCCGTCCGCCGCACCGCTACCTGCCCCCCATGCGCGACGGCGTCAGCGCCAGTTGCGTGGCCCTGCCTGTGGTAGGCGCCAAACCCTGGCCTACCCTGCTGGATTTTTTGGCGCAGCGCCTGCCCTACGTCAACCGCGACGACTGGCACACCCGCATGAGCCAAGGCGCGGTGCTGGACGAGCAAGGCCAGCCGCTGCGTGCAGACGCGCCCTACCCGCCCCAACCGAGCGACGCACAGCACCGCCGCGTGTACTACTACCGTACCCTGGCCCACGAGACGCGCATTCCCTTCGAGGCGCAAGTGCTGTTCCAAGACGAACACTTGGTGGTGGCCGATAAGCCGCATTTTCTGCCCGTCACCCCCAGCGGGCGCTACCTGCAAGAAACGCTGCTGTTGCGCTTGCAACGCCAGCTCGGCATCGAGACCTTGAGCCCGCTGCACCGCATTGACCGCGAAACGGCGGGGCTGGTGCTATTCAGCGTGCGCCCGCAAGACCGGGGGGCCTACATGGCCTTGTTCAGAAACAAAGCCATCACCAAGCACTACGAAGCCATTGCCCCTTGGCGCGCCGGCCTCACCCTGCCCCACACCCACCGCAGCCGCATGGAGCGGGGCACCCCGTTCTTTCGCCAGCACGAAGTGCCGGGCGAGCCTAATAGCGAGACGTGCATTGAATTGATGGAGCGACTCGCAGAACGTGGCGAACAAGCGCGTGAATTGGCCCGCTACCGCCTCACTCCCATCACGGGCAAGACGCACCAACTGCGCGTGCACATGAATGCGCTGGGTCTACCGATTGAAGGTGATCTGTTCTACCCCGACGTCGTCCACGGGCCTGACACTTCCCAGGAAGACTTCGACCACCCCCTTCAACTGCTGGCCAAAACGGTGGCGTTTACTGATCCAGTATCAGGGCAGAGCCGACGCTTTGAAAGTCAACGCCATTTAAATGCTTGAGTGGGTCGCTTAAGCAGGCTTCTCGCACACCACCAGATAGTGGCGATACAAAAGCGAGCTGAACGGGTACATGGCGTGGCGCAGGGCCACCGGCATGCGATGTTTGGCGAACTGCATGTAGACAAATTGCACCGGATACACGAGCAGGGCCAGGGGCAGCATCAGGTAATCTTTGGCGCGCACAGAGGCGTAGCGAATCTCATTAATTTTGAAGCCTGCGTCTTGCAAGAGGCGCACCATGTTGTAGATCGGGATGACCTTCCAAGTGGGCTGCCCCTGTGCTGCAAACATGTGATAGGGCCGCACCTTGCCCAGCCAGAAGTAAGACAGCCGATCTCGCAGGGACACCACGTTGTCGTTGGTCACCACAAACGTGCCGCCTTCCTTCAAATGATTTTTGCATTGCTCAAAAAACTGCAAGGTGTTGTCAAACTCCATCACGCCGCTGACGCAGAGCACCAAGTCAAACTTCGACTCAGCAAAGACCTGAAAGGGCCGACTGGCGTCCACCAGGGCAAAGTCGTTCGCTGACAAAGACTCGGGCATTTCCACATCGCAACCCTTGACGAGTGCTTTAGGGAAAAAATTGCGCAAGGTCGAAACCAAGCTCCCGCGACCACACGGGATGTCGAGCATGGCCAAGCCATCCCATGACGTGCCCGAGGTCTGCAAGAACTCAATGATCGCCCTGTTCACACCACGAGCCGTGTTGCCACGGGGAATTTGGTCGAGGAAATTTTTCATGATTTTTTCAATGGTGATTCACTGTGCTTGGCATACGTTAGCGCAGAACTTTCGGTCGAAAAACTACTTCTGCGGGCTTTCTTGACTGGACGGGTCTGGGCCAGCCAAGGTATCCACGATGCGTCGCGTTAATTCGGCATACATGCCGTGAACATTGCCCGGCGCACCGAATCCGGGCTCCGTCTCCCAACCTGGGTAGTTGCGCCCTGGCGTGATGTTGAGGGGGTCGGCATCCGGGCCAAAAATAGCCTTGTAGCGACTGATAACGGTGTAGCCCAAAGGCTGAGCGTTGTCATAAATGGTTTTATTGCGTGCACTCCAGGCTTTGGCTTGGGTGGCAATAGTCGCTGCGATATCGACCCAATAGTATTGCGCCTTGGGTGCAATGGCTTTGAGCGCGTCCATGAGTTGCTTTTGACTCTCGGCAAACGACTTCTCCATTTGATTGGTGCCCAGCACCACAATGATGATGTTGGCTGTGGCGATATAGGCCTTGTCAATTTCCACGCTCTCCAATGCGGTTTTCTTGATTTGCGAACCCGGCGTGGTGATGGACCGCCCCCCGTCATAGTTGATTTTGGAAGGGCCACCCAATCTGTTTTGCAACTTGATCGTGAGCCGCTCTTTGTACAAACCGTAGCTGATGGAATCCCCCAACACATAGGTCGAAATCGAAGTCGAGGTTGAGGTTGAGGTCGATACCGGACAACTGATTGGAGGAGGTTTGGGCGCGTTCGTTACCGCGTCCACAATGGCTTTGGACAGCTCAGGGTAATAACCGTGAACATTGCCCGAACCGTTGTAACCTGGCTCGCTTTCCCAATCTGGAAAAAGTTGACCCGGCTTGATATTCAATGGATCAGCACACGCCCCAAAAATGGCTTTGTAGCGGCTGATGACCTGGTAACCCAACACTTTCGCGTTGTCGTAGATCACCTTGTTGCGCCAGCTCCAGTCAACCGCTTGGGAGGCAATCGTCGCGCCAATGTCAACCCAAAAATACCGCGCATCGGGGGCAATAGCTTTGAATTTTTTCATCAGCGCTGCTTGACTGTCAACAAACGACGGCTCGAGCTGGTTCATGCCCAAGATGATCACAATAACCTTGGCTGTCGCGATGTGATTTTGGTCGGCGTCCACGGACTCAAAAGCTGTCTTTTTGATTTGATTGCCAGGCGTGGTTATTGAACGTGCCCCATCAAAACTGATGTGCGAAGCGCCCCCCAGCTTTTCTTGTAATTTGCCTGCAAGGCCATCCAGGTGCAAACCGTAGGCGATAGAGTCACCCAAGATGTAAGAAGCCCCGGAAGTGGGATTTACCGACGCTGCGTCAGCCGCCTGGGCAGGCACGACCTGAAACAAAATCAGGACCGCTGTACTGAGCGAAATCAAAGTGCGAAATAGGGACATCAAATAAAGGCTGGTGAACGGATCTTGAACGTATCCTATTGAATCTGTGCTGGATCGGTCAATCGGGCTGGGGACACAAAGGTATAATCCTATGCGATTATTCGGCAAGAGCGACAGCAGCACCTCCGGGCCCGACCAACCGTTGAAACCATTTCACGACCGGTCAACCTTACCGCAAGGACTGCATTCCAAATGTTCGCCCATCCATCTTGCCCTGAGGAGTCTTCCTCTGCCCCGATCAACGCGCCGGTTTTTAGGCGTCTGTGTTTGTTCCTTGTCTGTTTTTTTTGATGTTCATAGGTTGACCCATGCCCGCTCAAAAGTCCAAGAAGCCTGACCTGCCCGCCGAAAAATCCGCTGTAAAGCCCGCTGCCCAACCGGCCTCGAAAGCCGTGACCCCGAAAGCCACCTCAGTGCCTGCATCCAAAAAAACCACCAGCCCGATGGCCGCCAAGGCCGCCTCCAGCGTACCTGTTAAAAAAGGCGCCAAACGTGGCCCTAAGCCCAAGGGCAGCATCAATCCCGACACCATGGATGATTTGGATTTGGTGGACTTGGAACCAGAAGCGCCGGTTGAACCCCTGCTGAGCGCGACTGGCGAGAAAATCAAGCCCCTGCGCATGAAGATCAGCAAGGCCAAAGAACGCGCCTTGATGAAAGAGTTTGGTCTGGACGAAACCGTGTTGTCCGAAGAGGACATGGCCAAGCGCCGCCAGCACCTCAAGTCCCTGCTCAAGCTAGGCAAGACACGCGGCTTTTTGACCCATGCGGAAATTTCCGACCACCTGCCCGACAAGCTGGTGGATGCCGAGACGCTAGAGGCCGTGGTCACCATGCTCAACGACATCGGCGTGGCCGTGTACGAGCAAACGCCTGACGCCGAAACCCTGCTGCTGACCAACACCGCGCAAGCCGGCTCCACCGAAGAAGTGGCCGAAGAAGAAGCTGAGGCCGCCCTGTCCACCGTGGACAGCGAGTTTGGCCGCACCACCGACCCGGTGCGCATGTACATGCGCGAGATGGGCACAGTCGAGCTGCTCACGCGTGAAGGCGAAATTGAGATTGCCAAGCGCATCGAAGGCGGCTTGATGAAGATGATGGAGGCGATCTCGGCCTCCCCCGCCACCATTGCCGAAATCCTGCGCCTGGGCGAAGACATCCGCGAAGGCAAGGTCGTCATCACCACCATCGTGGACGGCTTCTCCAACCCCAATGAGGCCGACGATTACGTGGCCGAAGAGGACTTTGACGAGTTCGATGAAGCCGACGACGACGACGGCAAAGGCGGCTCCAAAGCACTGACCAAGAAGCTTGAAGAACTCAAGCGCGAAGCAGTCAGCCGCTTTGACCAAATGCGTGTTCTGTTTGAAAAAGTACACAAGGTCTATGACAAAGAGGGCTACGGCACGCCCAATTACGTCAAGGCGCAGCATGCCTTGTCCGAGCTGCTGATGACCATCCGCTTCACGGCCAAGGCCATTGAGAAGCTGTGCGACATGGTGCGTGGCCAGGTGGACGACGTGCGCAAGAAAGAGCGTGAACTGCGCCGCATCATTGTGGACAAATGCGGCTACCCGCAAGAGCATTTCATCGCTGACTTCAGTGGCCGCGACAAGAATGGCAACAAGGTGGCGTCCCAGTTGCTCAACCAGAAATGGATTGAGAAGCAAGCCGCAGCGGGCAAACCCTGGAGCGTCATCATGGCGCGCAACATTCCGCCCGTGCAGGACTTGCAGCAAAAGCTGGCCGACTTGCAATCCAAAGTCGTGGTGCCGCTGGATCAGCTCAAAGACATCAACAAGCGCATGAACGAGGGAGAGTACTCCTCACGCGCGGCCAAGAAAGAGATGATCGAGGCCAACTTGCGCCTGGTCATCTCCATCGCCAAAAAATACACCAACCGTGGCTTGCAGTTCCTCGACCTGATTCAAGAAGGCAACATCGGCCTGATGAAGGCGGTGGACAAATTTGAATACCGTCGCGGCTACAAGTTCTCAACTTACGCCACTTGGTGGATTCGCCAGGCCATCACCCGCTCAATTGCGGACCAGGCCCGCACCATCCGCATCCCGGTGCACATGATCGAAACCATCAACAAGATGAACCGGATCAGCCGACAGCACTTGCAGGAGTTTGGCTTTGAGCCCGACGCCAGCGTGTTGGCCGAGAAAATGGAGATCCCCGAGGACAAGATCCGCAAGATCATGAAGATCGCCAAAGAACCCATCTCGATGGAAACACCAATTGGCGACGATGACGACTCCCACCTGGGTGACTTCATCGAAGACAGCGCCAACACCGCACCGATGGAAGCCGCCATGCAAGCCGGTCTGCGCGACGTGGTCAAGGACATTCTGGACAGCCTGACCCCACGCGAAGCCAAGGTGCTGCGCATGCGCTTTGGTATCGAGATGACCAGTGACCACACGCTGGAAGAAGTGGGCAAGCAGTTTGACGTGACGCGTGAGCGGATTCGCCAGATCGAAGCCAAGGCGCTGCGCAAGCTCAAGCACCCGAGCCGCTCGGACAAGCTGCGCAGCTTTACCGATAACATGTAAACGTCAAATCGAGTCATGTTGAAGCAAAAATGGGCCCCGCAAAGGCCCATTTTTTTTATGGCGCTTGGCCTATCGGCTTACACAGGGATCACCGACTTGATCAGCCGCGTCTCTTGCGCCGTGATCAGATGGGCTGAGGCTTGAAGGTAAGCCGGGAAATCCGGGTGCGCGTCACGCGCCTTGCAACGCCGCTCAAAATCCGCCAGATCGTCATACGCCCACAGGTGCACAAACTGGTTCATCGGCCCCACCATGCTGGTGTAAAAGCCAAGGGGTGTGCCCAGGGTCTCCATCAGCGCTGGCAGCGCCATGCGGTTGAACACCTCCAAAAACTCAGGCATCTTGCGCAGGGCGATGGTGTAGGTGCGGTGGTCGATCAGGGGTTTGGTGGGATGGCTCATCAGTTTTCCTCTTGTGGGCTTGGTTTGCAGGGTTATTGGGGCTTGTAGATTTTATTCCGGGGCGATCACGTCATCCGGAAACGTCAACCGGTCATGTCATCCGGTCGCGCTGCGCCAAGGCCGGAAACAGCTTCAACCAAGACAGCGCAATCACCATCGTGCCCACACCCCCCAGCACCACCGAACCTACCGGGCCAAACAGCTCGGCCGTCGCCCCGGATTCAAACTCACCGAGTTGATTGGACGCACCGATAAAGATGGAGTTGACGGCTGACACGCGACCTCGCATTTCGTCGGGCGTCTCAAGCTGCATGAGGGTCAGGCGCGTGACCACGCTGACGTTGTCGGCCGCGCCGGTGACGGCCAAGGCCAACATCGACAGGCCAATATGCGTGGACAGGCCAAACGCCAGCGTGGCCAGGCCAAACACGCCCACCGCCATCAACACACGCCGCCCCACCCAGCGCCGAATGGGCCAGCGCATCAGCACCAGTGACATGAGCAGCGCGCCCATGGCGGGTGAGGCACGCAGCAGGCCCAAGCCCGCAGGCCCTGTATGCAAGATGTCGCGCGCATAGATCGGCAGCAAGGCGGTTGCACCGCCCAACAAGACCGCAAACAGATCCAGCGAAGTCGCACCCAGCAGCACTTTGCGCTGCCAGACAAAAGCCACGCCCGCCATCACCGTAGCCCAGGTCGCCGCAAGCTGGGAGGGGCGATGGGTGTAGCGCACCGTCAGCACCAAGATACAAGCCACCAAGAGCAGCACGGCGCATGTGGCGTAAACGACGCTAGCCCCAGCCAGGTACAGCAAGCCCCCGAGCGCTGGCCCACTGATGACGGCCACCTGCTGGCCGCTGGAGCTCATCGCAATCGCGTGTTGCAAAAAACCTGGCGGCACCAGCATGGGCGTGAGCGACTGCTGTACGGGCATCTGAAAAGCACGAGCCATGCCCAGCAGAACCGACAAGCCAAAGATCAACTCCCGCGTCACATGGCCCCACTGTGTGGCCCCCACCAGCCAGGCCGCCACCACCGCCTGCGCTAACATGCAGGCCGCAAAGATGCGTCCACGGTGATACCGATCCGCGAGATGCCCGCCGGGCAAGGTCATCAACAGCGCCGGGATGAACTGAAACAGCCCCACCAAACCCAAATCCCAAGCGCTGGAGGTGATGTCATACATGTGCCAGGCCACTGCCACCATGAGCATTTGATTGGCCATGACGCCCGCCAGACGGGCGAACCAGAAGCGGAGAAATTGGCGGTGAGCAAAGAGACTGCTTTTAGACATATATTCTGCACTGTAACGCCAGGATTTAAATAGCGAAAAAGCCCCGTAACCGTAAGGCTACGAGGCTTTAAATACTTGGTGGGACGTGCGGGGGTCGAACCCACGACAAACGGATTAAAAGTCCGCTGCTCTACCAACTGAGCTAACGTCCCATCACTGGTGAAACACTTGTTTAGTGTGCTCTACCAAGCCTCAAATTATAACTGTAAATTTCTCGCATTCTTTAAACACGCGAAGAAATTTCATTCATCATCCATCCGGCAGCACATTGACCAAAGGTCGCCGTCACAGACACCAATGAACCATAGCCACTACAGTTGAGGGAGCCATCACCCTCGATGGCACATGAAGCGTCAGGTGGGCTCACGGCTTCACGACTAAAAACACCGGTGATTCCGATTTTTTTCCCTTCGCGCGCTGCGCCGTGTTCCTTGCGTAAACGATAGCGGAGTTGGGCCAGCAAAGGATCGTGTGTGATGCTGCTTAAATCATCAATATCCACCTTGTGCGCCAAGCGTTTGCCGCCTGCAGCGCCCACAGTCATGAAACTGATTTTATTGTGAAGCGCCCAGGCGGCCATGGCCGTCTTGGCGCGCATTTGGTCACAGGCGTCGATTACACCCTTCACCCCAGCGGGCAGCAGTGCAGGCCAGTTGCCGGGCTCCACAAACTCTTCAATGCAATCAACTTCACACGCGGGGTTGATCTGTGCAATGCGGTCGCGCATGGCCAGCACTTTGGCTTGTCCCAGCGTGGGCTCCAGCGCGTGAATTTGCCGATTGATATTGGATTCGGCGATGTGGTCCAAGTCAATCAAGGTCAAGCGCCCCACCCCACTGCGTGCCAGGGCTTCCACCGCCCACGAGCCCACGCCACCGATGCCGACCACCGCAATGTGTGCGCCTCGGATGCGCTGCGCCCCCACCACGCCGTACAAGCGGGCAAGCCCGCCAAAGCGGCGTTCTTCGTCAATCATCATGGGGCAATTACGCGGAATGCTCGATGCGCCACGATTGGTATTTAAACGCCGCCACCGCGCCAGCGATGATTGCGAAAAGTGCCACAAAACTGGTCAAACCCAAGGTGGCAATGCCAGACAAGCCCTGCCCCACCGTGCAGCCCATGGCGGTCACGCCGCCCACACCCATCATGACGGCACCGACCAGGTGATTGCCTACGTCTTCGGTGCTGCCAAAGCCTTCCCAACGAAAACTGCGGGTCGTCAGGGCGCTGATGGTTGAGCCCACGATGACGCCCAGCACAGAAACAATGCCCAGAGTCAACACCTTGCTCTTGTCGCTGAAGAACAGCAACCAGTCCATCGTGTAAGCCACGGGTGAGACAAAGCTCAGGGCCTCTGCCCGACCTGAATTGGTGGTTAAAAAGACCTCATTCAAGGTTTCAGGGTGCTCTGCCACATAGCCCAGGTGTCCGCTGACCCACCACATGGCAACGATGATGGCCCCAATGCCCAAGCCGGCCAGCAAGTTGTCAATTCGGCAAAATTCGGAGCCCATCAAGGCCCAAGTCATGAGCCCCCCGCCGATGAGAAGACCCAACACCAAGCCCACCATCGTTGGCTTTAAGCCCAAGACAGCGGCTAAGAGATGCGGCAGGTTGGCAACGGTGACGAAATCAACCGTCACCAAGTCAACGCTTGCCACACGCGCGACAGCCGTGATGCCCTTGAGAGTGGCAAAGGCCGACAGGCCCAAGACCACCATCACAATCAAGGACTTGAGGTTGCCGCTGCCCACGCGCACCAGTGTTTTGCTGCCGCAGCCCGAGGCTAGCACCATGCCAAAGCCAAACAGTGCACCCCCCACAAGACCCGAGAGCCAGAACCAGCGGTTGCTGGCGTGGATGGTTTTGGAAGCGTCAATCTGGCCGGTATAGGCCAGCAAGGCGAAGCCCACCATGGCCACACCAATGGCCAAACCCCACTGACGCATGCGCGTCCAGTCGCCCATGTTGACCACATCGCTGATGGCCCCCATGGTGCAGAAATGGGTGCGCTGGGTGATGACGCCAAAGACGAGCGACAACAAAAAAGCGGCCGCCAGGACTTGGGTGGTGAGAGTGGTGAGTTCAGAGACTTGCATGCCCGAATTTTAGGGCATGCAAGTTGCACCGACAGCGCTGCTTATTTGACGCTTATTTGAGACGAGTCAGACGCTCTTTGGCTGCGGAAGCGGCCTCAGACTGGGGGTAGGCCTTGAGCAGGTCTTCCAGCGTCTTTTTGGCGGCCTTGTTGTCTTTGAGTTCTAACTGGCAATTGGCAATAGACAACACAGCTTCAGGCGCACGCAGGTGGTCTGGCGCTTGCGCCAGCAAAGCTCGGAAGTTCAGCACAGCCTCCTTGTAGTCACGCATGGCGTAACGTGCATTGCCCAGCCAGAAGTTGGCCGAAGGCCCATAACCGCTTTGTCCATAGCGGCGAATAAAGTCAAAGAAGGCCACTTGCGCAGCGGCAAAATCACCCTTGCGAAAGACCGCCAAGGCCGATTCAAAGTCACGCTTCTCCGCCGGGTCGGCCAAAAACTCGCGCCCATCCACGGTGACCTTGGTCGGCTCAATTTTGCGCAGTCGGTCGTCCACGCCCTGAGCCACATCTTTTTGCTGACGCTGCAACTCAGACACGCTGCGGGTAAGCTCTTCGTTCTGGCCCCGCATTTTTGACAAGTCAGAACGCAAAGCTTCAATCTGGTTTTGCAACTCCACCAAACTACGGCGCAGCTGCGCGGCTTCTTCCGTCGTTCGGCGGGACTCGTCAACGGTCTGGGTTTGGGCGTCTTTGCGAACCGAATCAATCCGCTGGCGTAAATCCAAAATCGCACGGCGCGCCTCATCGTCGTCAAACAAGCCTGCGTGAGCCGCGCCCAAGGCGCAGCCCGACAACAAGACGGCGGCAATTCGCACTCGCATGTTCATGGTCGTGGGGCTCAGTGGCTTAACGGTAAGAAATTTCGGCTCGGCGATTTTTAGCCAACGATGCTTCGTCAGCACCCGCAACCATCGGTTTTTCTTTGCCAAAGCTCACGGCTTCCATCTGGCTGTCAGCCACACCCAAGAGGCCCAAGGCGCGACGCACGGCTTCAGCGCGTTTTTGACCCAACGCCAAGTTGTACTCACGGCCACCACGCTCGTCGGTGTGGCCTTCAATGACCACTTTGCGGTTTTTGTCGGCTTTGATCAGACGGGCATTGGACTCCACCAGCGCTTGAGATTCGGCCTTGATTGCAAAACTGTCGTAGTCAAAATACACCAAGCGTGCGCTGACGGGCAAGGTATCGGTTGAAGACTTGCCTACTTCCAGCGAGGGCACATTGCTCTTACCCATGGCGTTATCCATCGGTGTTGAATTACCCGTGGTTGACCCCGTACGGTCTTCAACCGGGGCTTTGTCCAGCTTGACGGCAGAGCTGCAAGCGGCCAGCAGTGCTGTAGCACCCAAAATCAAAATCCATTTTTTCCTGTTCATGTTGACAACTCCAGTTAAATAAAAAATCAGTTCACTTACTTCTGAAACGGGCTCCAGTCCGGCTCCCGAATATCCCCACCCTTACCTGCCAAACGGGCTTTGATTTTGCCGTCCAGCGTGCTGGTCATGAGCGCCTCTTTGTCCTGCTGCTTGGTGGCATACACGATCAGGCGTCCGTTGGGTGAAAAACTGGGGCTCTCGTCTGCTGTTGTATCCGTGATGGCCGTGGCCTGCCCCGTGGCAAACGACATCAAATGCAATTTGAAAGCCCCGTTGATGCGGGAAATATAAGCCAACCAGCGCCCATCCGGGCTGATGGCCGGTGAAATGTTGTAGGTGCCGGTGAAGCTCACTCGCTCAGCCGCGCCCCCGCTTGCAGGCATGCGATAGATTTGCGGGCTGCCGCCTCGGTCGCTGACAAAATAAATGCTGCTCCCGTCAGGGGCGTGAACGGGCTCTGTATCGATGCTGGAGGATTGGGTCAATCGACGAGGCTCACCACCGTTCACATCAATTGAGTAGAGTTGAGAGCCACCATCGCGACTGAGTGTGAGCGTCAGCGTGCGGCTATCGGGTGCCCAAGCGGGGGCGCTGTTGGAGCCACGAAAATTGGCCACCAAACGGCGCTTACCGGTCGCCACCGTGTGCACATAGACCACCGGCTTACGTGATTCAAAAGACACATAAGCCAACTGAGACCCGTTGGGTGACCAGGCGGGTGAAATGATGGGCTCTGGGCTGCTCAGGGCTGACTGCGCGTTTTCTCCATCGGCATCGGCGACCCAAAGGTCAAAGCGTTGCGAAGATTTCGTCACGTAGGCGATACGGGTTGAAAAAACGCCTTTATCGCCGGTTAACTTCTCATAAACGAAGTCTGAAATTCGGTGCGCGGCGAGACGTAAATCACCTTGCACAACGACGTAGCCGTCACGGCCAATGTCTTGTCCACGCACCACGTCCCACAGGCGAAAACGCACGTCGTAACGGCCATCGGCCAAGCGCGTGACGCTGCCTGTGAGCAATGAATCGGCATTCTTCTGGCGCCACACCGACAGGTCGGGGCGCGCGCTTTCATCCAGAGAAGCACCCGCCACATCCACCAGACGGAACTGGCCGCTGCGCTCCAAATCAGCCTGCACAATTTGTGCAATTTTTTGGGGCGCCGCATCTTCCCCCCGAAAGGGTGCAACGGCAATGGGCAACTGGGTCAAACCGACCCCAGAGACCTCCACACGGAACTGAGCCCAGACGGGCAGACAGACCAAAGCGGTCATCAAAGTTAAAAAATAGCGCTTCATCATGGCTTGATTATCCCAGTCTTGTAACGACGACATCGTCATTGACGCGTAACTGTGCGTATCCCAGCGCCGCTTGCGTGATGTCGGTCTTGGCCCGCGCTTTCACCGTGCGTGCATTGAGGGACTCTTGATTGCGGGCCGCCTCTTTGTGCCAGAGGTGAAAAACCTCGGTCGCGCAGTAGCCGTTTTTGCGAAAGACGCCACTGTTGTGCAAGCGCAAAACGAAATCCGCGTCTTCATGGCCCCAGCCGACGAAGGATTCGTCAAAGCCATCGACCTTTTCAAAATCGCTTCGCCAAACGGCCATATTGCAACTGCGGATGCCCTTCCAGGAGAACGCCCGCTCAACGCGTCCAGGTCGATCTGACAAACGCAACAAGCCAGTGAGCTTGCTGGCATGGCCAGCGAAGCGTTGTTGAACCCAATAAGTCCAAGAGCGGCCACAGATTTGCGCTAGCCCAGCGACCACGCGCCCGGTCAGCGCCTCAGACAACAAAACCCGGCTGCCGTTAATGAAATATCCCGGCTGTGCCAAAGCTTTGTGTTGGGCGATGAAGTCCACCTCGGGCACGCAATCGCCGTCCAAAAAGATGATGTAGCCGCCACGCGCGGCTGCGACGCCCCGGTTGCGCACACGCGAGGCGGTAAAGCCGACATCGGGATGCCAAACGTGCACAAGCTTCAACGATTGCGCCACAGAAGAATCCAAAATAGCCCGGCGATGTGCCTCACGCGAGCCGTCATCCGCCACGATCACCTCGAAGTGCCGGTCTGTCTGTTGGGACAAACCCAGCAACACTGCCAGCAAGGCGTCACTGCGGTTGTAGGTCGTGATCACGACGGAAACAAGCTCGGAAGAATCCATTTTGAACTAGACTACATGGCTTAGAAAATGATCGCGGAGCGCGAAAGCCGCTGAATACTACCATCCCCCTGATGCGCAAAATCTCCGTCTATATCATCGCCTTCAACGAGGCTGAAAAGGTCGCTGCCACCATTGAAAGCGTGCAATGGGCTGACGAAATCATCCTGGTGGATTCGTGGAGCACCGACGGCACGCCTGAGATCGCCACGAAATTGGGGGCCAAGGTCGTCCAGGTTGATTTCAAAGGTTTTGGTGACCTGCGCAACCAGGCCCTTGCCGCTTGCACCCATGAATGGATTTTTAGCCTGGATGCGGACGAGCGCTGCACCCCAGAGGCCGAGCGTGAAATACGCGATACCGTCAATAACCCCATGGCGGCAGACGCTTACTGGATGCCCCGGCGCAACTACTTCATGGGCCGCTGGATTCAGCACTCGGGCTGGTACCCCAACTATCGCCAGCCGCAGTTGTTTCGCAAAGGCTTCATGTCCTACGACAAGAAGCCCGTGCATGAGGGCTACATCCTCAACTCCACCCAACCCATAGGCCACCTGAAAAACCCGATCTGGCAGTTTCCTTTTAAAAACATGGCCGAGGTCATGCACAAGTCGAATCGTTACTCGACGCTGGGCGCGGAAAAGATCAAACACAAAAAAATCTCCATGGGCTCAGCCCTGACCCACGGCATATGGGCTTTTGTGAAGCACTACATCTTCAAACTCGGTTTTTTGGATGGCTGGGCTGGTTTTGTCATCGCGCTGGGTAATTTTGAAGGCACGTTTTACCGCTATGCCAAGGCGGTGGAGATGCAAAAGGGCGAGCTCTGGAAAGCCCCTCAAGCAACGACAGTCTCTGCACAAACAACGCACTGAAGCACTCAACCCTGCAACAGGTCAGGCGACCTCATCCTTCATTCGTGTCAACTGCCCCACCTGTCATGACCTCACCTCGATCTGTTGTCAATTTTCGGCTGCTGCTGATCTGCTTTGTCGCTGCATCCATCAGCCTGCCTATGGCCTGGGTCAGCACATCGAAAGTGCTTTTGTTTTTTTCTGGCTTGGCTTATCTGGTGCACGGCTATTTCACAAAGCGCTCTGACACCGATTTCCATGCTTTGTGGACGCCCAAGCTTGTTCTTGCGATTCTTTTGGTATTTTCGGCCAGTCTGATGTGGACCGAGGCTGACATGGGCATTGGCGTGATGGCCCTGCTGAAGCACAGCAAATTGATCAGCCTGGTCTTCTTGGTGCTGATCATTCGCACAGCGCGTGAAGCACGGATCGGCCTTCTGGCTTTTGCCTGCGGCCAGATTTTTCTTTTACTCAGTTCATGGCTATTGGCTGTCGGCGTGCCCATTGGCTGGACGACCAACCCCACGGGCAAATACGTGGTGTTTTCTACCTACCTGGATCAATCCATCATCTTCGCCACCATGGCCGGTGTGTTCTGGCACCTTCGCGCCGACACGCTTTGGCCCCGCTGGTTGGCTGTGCTGGTGGCCTTGGCCGCTTTGGTCAACGTTTTTTTGCTTCTGGAGGGGCGCACAGGCTACGCCGTGGCCCTGACCGTGCTCACACTGGCCACCATGTGGATGATGCCCCAGCGCTTGCGTCTAGCGACTTTAATCGCCACCCCGATCATTGTGCTGCTGGCTTTGTTCATGGCTTCCGCACAGGTGAAAGAACGGGTGTCCAAAATCGTCGAAGAGAGCCAAAACTATGCCAGCCAAGTTGACAGTGCCAGTTCATCAGGCTGGCGACTCAACGCATGGCACCGTTCGCTGCAAGCCCTACAGACCAGCCCCATTTTGGGTCATGGCGTAGGCAGCTGGGCCGTCACTGTCAAGCAGCTTCAGGGTAGCAATGCCGAGCAAGTATTTGGCCCCGGTCAGGCCAGCAACCCGCACCAAGAGTATTTATTGTGGGGTGTTGAGCTTGGCGTGGGCGGCATTGTTTTGCTCTTGGCTTTGTTACTCGGCGTGATCCGCGATACCCGTAACTTTAGCCCCTCCGTGCAGCGCGCCATCCTGTCCACACTGGCCGCCATGGCTGTGGCCTGTCTTTTCAATTCAACCTTGTATGACGATTTGATGGGCGACTATTTTTGCGTTGTGCTGGGCTTGCTTTTGGCCTTGGGCCTGCAGACTCGCCCCGATTCACCATCAGCGATCAACTTACTGTCTGAGACAGCCACTTCCAAGGCGATAACCTAATGTCAGACCCAAGCGCACCCGCTGACGACTCTTTGCCTACGCTGAGCTTGATTCAGCGCATCAAACGGCTCATGCCCTACTTTGGCACCCTGCCCGGCACTTGGTGCTGGGTCGCCGCAGGCGCTGTGGTGGGCGCGGCCACAGAGCCCCTGATCCCTGCCCTGCTCAAGCCCTTGCTAGACCGTGGTTTTCAACAAGGTTCTTTGGCGCTCTGGACTGTGCCTGTGGCGCTCATGTCGCTGTTTGGCGTACGCGGCTTGGCGGGCTATGTGTCACAACTGGGTCTGACCAAGATCACCAACCACGG
>CANCDA010000023.1 GCA_947374705.1 Comamonadaceae bacterium
ATTTTGCAAGGCATCGCCAAACGGGTCGAAAACGGCACAGCCTCCAGCGCCCAGGCCGTCAAGTCAGCAGCCGGGGCACGGCCACTGGCTCAGATGGCTTGGCGATTGGCGCAACAAAGCAACTGATTGCACGTGCTTAGAATTCGCCCTGTCTGATGACTGTTCTGCGCAGTGTCATTGCGCAGCTTCTATCCTTTTTACCTGGAACCAACCAATGATTGACGTTTACTCCTGGGCCACGCCCAACGGCCACAAAGTCCACATCATGCTGGAGGAGTGCGGCCTGCCCTACACGGCGCACCCGGTGAACATCGGAACCGGTGAGCAATTCAAACCCGCCTTCCTCAAGCTCAGTCCAAACAACCGCATCCCCGCCATCCTTGATCCGCAGGGGCCAGATGGCAAACCGATTTCCTTGTTCGAATCAGGCGCCATTCTCTTGTACCTCGCCTCGAAGACCGGCAAATTCCTGCCTAAAACAGACCGTCAAAAGTTTGAGGTGATGCAGTGGCTCATGTTTCAAATGGGGGGCGTTGGTCCCATGCTCGGACAGAACCACCACTTCCGGCTCTACGCCCCCGAGAAAATCGAGTACGCCGTCAACCGCTACACCAACGAAGCCAAGCGCTTGTATGGCGTGATGGACAGACAATTGGCCAAGAGCAAATACATCGCGGGCAACACTTACACGATTGCCGACATTGCCATCTTCCCGTGGCTGCGTAATTGGAAAAATCAGGGCATTGATTGGGCTGACTTCCCACATCTGAAAAAATGGTTTGACGCCATTGAGGCGCGCCCAGCGGTGAAGCGCGGTGTCGAGGTGCTGGCCAGCCTGCGTAAGCCCTTGGTGGACTCCAAAGCCCACGAGAACATGTTTGGGGCCACACAGTACCAGAAACGGTGAACCTTCCGCCCTGCCCTAGCGCAGGGCGACACCCGCCTGCCGCAGATAAGCCAGTATCTCGGGGCTGACTGTGCCGATGGCACGTGCCGCTTCAGCCAACTCTGCCGCCTCGGTGAGCTGACCTTGCGCCGCCAAGGACACCGCCGCACCCAGCATCCAGCGGGACTCACCTGCACGCAGCTTCAAGGCCATTTGATAGGCCCGAACAGACTCCGCATGACGACCCAGGCGTTGCGCTGAATTGCCCCGCACTGCCCACAAATCCGATTGACCCATCAAGGCGGGCTCCAGGCGCGTCAACACCTCAAGCACCGCGCTCACACGGCCCTCTGCCAGTTCCATGCGCACCAATTCGCGTACCAAGGATGCCAGCACCGACGCAGCCGCCTCAGTTGTCAAACCGCTTTGCGCCCGCTCCGTCACTGCCACAGCCTCACGCATCAAATCCAGCGCCGCAGAACGCGCGCCTGAAGTCCACAGGCTCTGCGCTTGGGCCAGTGTCTCTTGCACCGCCAGTTGCCGCAGACTCAACGAAGTTGGTGCGCTAGCGCTCAAACGCTCGGAAGCCTGCGTCGAAACTGAAGCCGCACTCGTCTGTGAAGGCTGCGATTGAGAGGCACTGCCTGCTGCTCGATTCGGGTTCACCTGGGTGGCGACAGGCGCATGGGAGGCCAGGCTTGTCGGCACGGTACGCAGGGCGCTCTCTAGGCGAAGCAAGAGTTGAATGGGCGCATTGTTGTTCACTGTATTGGTTGATGGGTTAGGCGCAGACAAGGCGCTTTTCAGAACGGGTTGAGGCTCTGGGACTGGTGTCTCCACATTGGCGCTCACGACAACCGGTTCTGGGGCCAGCGCAGCCACAGGCGCAGCCGGTGGGGTTAGAGGTAACGGCGCGATTTGAGCCACATGGGATGGCGCAGGCGCAAAAGGCTTGTTAAATATCACGCCAGTCTGACTGACGTACCAAGTCGCACCAGCCAGGGTGCACACCAGTAACATGGCCAGAAACCAACGCCACGACAGGATTGAGCGCTTTTCAGCCAGTACGGGCTTGCCCATTCTCACGGACGCCGTACCAACCTGGGCGGATTGAGGCCCTCGCGCGGATGTAGCCTTGTCGTGCTCGGTGGCCTGCCTGGCATCCAGGTCTCTGAGCATTTTGTTAATGACGCTCACGCCCCGCCCCCTGCACGTTGTGTCTCTAACGCACCTGTTGGTTCAGTCATGCCCGCCTGTACCTTGGTGAACAATCCACGCGTGCGCCAACGTTGCCACCATGAGGGCGGGCGCTGCACACCGGGCGTGTCCTGCGCCGCCAAGCGAACATGTCGCACATTCACCCGGTGCTCGTTCTCACCGTAAGCCAGCATCAAACATTTATGCGCCAAAATATTGACCAGCCGGGGCACGCCACCACTGGCTTGCGCTAAAGCTTGTGCCGTGTGCTGATCGAATAATTTCACATCAGTGTGAAGATCATTGGCGGCAACGGACAAGCGATGTTCCAAATAAGCCTGCAAACTATGCGCGGCCATCTTGCCCAAGTATTCACTGAAGGTAATGCGTTGCAGCAGTTGGCGAATTTGGGGCCGCGACAGCAAGGCATCCAGCTCGGGCTGCCCAAACAAAACGATCTGAATCAGTTTTTGTTTTTCAGTTTCCAGGTTGGACAACAAACGCAAACTCTCAAGCGTTGCCATGCGCGTGGCCTGCGCCTCATCAATGCAGACCAACACCCGACGCCCCACCGTGGCATGGCCCAACAAAACCTCTTGCAAGCCTGTGAGCACTTGATGCCGACTCAGCGGTGGCGTGAGTTTGACGTTGAGTTCACGCGCCAACGTCATCAACAAATCATCCGCTCCCATGTCGGGGTTGGGAATGTAGGCGGTGACGAACTCACCTTGCAGCGTGTTGAGAATTTGACGGCACAACACTGTTTTGCCGCAACCCACCTCGCCCACTATTTTGAGAAATCCCTCACCATTACGCAGTGCCACCAGCAGCGTATTCAAAGCCGCCTGGGCACCCGCATGGGGGTAGAAAAAGGCCGTATCCGGCGTGATGGAAAACGGAACCTCACGCAGCGAGAAATGCCTCAGGTACATCACTGCGTCGGCTATTTTGCCGTGCCATCCAGACGGATCACCCGGCTGCGCGCCACTTCCATGTCCTCCAGTGCAGCCCGTGAGCGCACCGTTTGCGCTTCCCAGTCCTGAGCGGTGCGGATGATGGAGGGCTTGATCAGCACCACCAACTCTTTTTTGCCACCCGTGTTAGCCCGGTTCCCCAGCAGGAAGCTAAAGGGGTTGTTCGAACCCGTCGTCCCCGGCACACCCGAAGCACTGTTGTTGGAAGTGGACTGCATCAAACCGCCAATGGCCACGATATTGCCGTCCTGAATGCGAACCATGGTATCGGTCTCGTTCACACTGCTCGACGCCAAAGGCAAACGGTACAGTCCAACGCTGCCCAGATCAATGCTTTTGGTCTTCTCCGTCACCGTGGTCACCGAGGGGTGAACGTGCAAAACAATATTGTTGCCCTCGTCAATCTGTGGAGTCACGTCCAATGCAATACCCGAGAAAAAAGGCGTCAGGGTCAAGGTGGGCAAGGTGGTGGAACCCGCCACACCCGCCACGCCGCTGCTCGTTGTGGTGCCCCCGGTGACGTTGGTGACGAAGTAATCGTCCGATCCCACTTTGAGCACCGCTTTCTGGTTGTTCAGCGTGGCCACCCGAGGGCTGGAAAGTGTTTGCACATTCCCCTGTGTTTCCAGGAAGCCCAAAACCGATGCGAACTGGCTTGTGGCCAGCGCCAGCCCGAACAGACCACCGCCCGCAGCCACCTGGGGGAACGGCACCACACCAGAAATCGACTGTCCCGTCGTGTTCGCGTTAATCGCTACACCGCCCCCGATCACACCCAATGCCCCTGCAGTGCTGCCATCGTTACCCAGAGCCGCCCAGTTGACGCCGCTTTGGAAGCCGTCACGCAACTCCACCTCGACAATTTTGGCCTCCAGCATGACCTGTCGCTCGACAGCGACTTGCGCGGCTTTAAGGAATTTCTCCACTTGGCGCAATTCATCGGGCATGGCGCGAATGGCCATGATGCCCGCCTGTGGGCTGCTGATCACGCTACGCCCATTGTCGGTTCCGATCATGCTGCGGATCGCATCCGACAGCTCAGCCCAAAAATCCGTCTGCGAACTGGTGGTCAAGCGGCTGCTGTCAGATGCAGCCACCCCCGTCGCGCCAGGGGTGGCGACCGGCGTGACCCCTGCTGCCCCTGGCAGGACTCCCGGCCTTGCCGGATTGGCCGGTGCAGACCCCGATGAAACACGCATCTCACTGCGCCCTACGCGCAAAGAATGCGGGTAGTTAACCGTGAAAATTCGCGTCTGCAAACTTGGTGCATAAACCGTAATGCGACGTCCTTCAATTTTAAAATCGTAGCCATACACGTCACGAATAGCTTCCAATGCCTCCTTCACCGTCACACCGCGCAGCGTGACCGACAAGGAGCCCGCCACATCCGGGTGCATCAACATGCTGTAGCGGGTGTCGGCCACGATGGCCAAAAACACCTCGCGGGCTTGCGCGTTGTTCACCAGCAAATCCAGCCGGGGTTCAGGTGGCATGGGGGCAGGCGGCGGTGCGGGCTCGGCCAGCACTTGGCTCACGCTAGATGGCACCGCCACGTTAACCGGGGCCTTAACGGGTGCAAGCTCGCTGCGAATCGCGTCCGCCACGCTGGGCGTTCTCAATGGACGATTGTCGGCGCACCCCAACAAAAAACCCAAGGTCAGGGGCAAGCATAGAAAATAATGACGCATGGAAACCCAATGTGTTGGTCGTTTATTCAACGCTAGCTTCATGATCTCGACATTTTGATTCATAAGGAAATAACTCTTAAGGTTTGCTGCCATCAGCATTGACAGAAACAACCGTTCGCCGTTGGATGCCTTGAAAAATAGACACTTTGCGCAGATCGCGGCCTTCACGCAACCAGACTTCAGTTTCGGTGATGCGCTCAATGCGAGCGGCAGCTAATTTTTGACCCACGGCATACAGCCGGGTACCCACGACCACATGCGCACGCCCCTCCACCACCACCACAGAGATAGGCCCCTTGAGGCCCTCCTCTGCTGTATTTTTGCCCCCCTTGCCACCCTCACTCCAACCTGCGGCAGCGGGAGGAATAGTGGGGTCGCGCAATGCTTGCGCCTGAACATTCGCCAAGCCCAAGCCCCAAAGCACGAGCCAAGGCGCTTGGCGGCATAAAGTGCCGATAAGTCTCATGGCGACTCTCCTAACAAATACACCTGAAGCGTCAACTGCGGGGGCTGCTTCTCGCTCATCACACTCATCGTGCCCCAGCGCAAAGCAGGGAGCGAACGCTCCAGAGTTTGCACGTAACGAATCAGCTCGGGATAAGCACCCGCCACCGTCAACTCCAACCCCTGCGGCTTCAAGCTGGGCCCGCTCAGCACTGCAGCCACTTTATCGACGCTTGACTTGGTGCTAGGCTCCACGACCGGGCCCACTTTGACCAAAGTCAGCCCCTCGTGACGACGCAAAAAATGCGTCAAAACCTGAGGCAACTGTTCAGACGCCATGCCCCCGGTCGGCACTTGCTTGAGGGCTTGGTTCGTTGCTTCAATTTGCGTCTTGAGACCCTCTAACTCCGCCTGATAGGACTTGACCACACCCGTGCCACTGGCGCTGTTTCTAAAATCGACTTGCAGCGTGCGCAACTCGGTCTCTTGTGTTTTGAATTTTTTTGTGATTTGTTCATGGTGCTTTTGCGCCGGCTCCAGCCACAGTACCTGCGCCAAAGCCACGCAAGAAGCCAGCAAAGTGACAAACAAAAAGGCCCGCTCGCGCAAACTCAAAGCGTCAATACGAACCGACTGAATTTTCCACCAGTTCTTCATCGCTTAGCTCCCGCCACCGCTGCCACTGGCGGCATCCCGACGATGCTGACCAGTGAAAACGTCCACGCTGCTGGGCCGACACTGTCAGCAGCACCCACACCCACACCCACTAGCGCACCAACACGCGTGCTGGTGGCACGCTCCACCTTCACCGTGGACAAACTCTGCCCCTGCATCAAGGGACTGGCCGCAAGCCGTTTGACCCAGTCATTCAGGGCTGCAGGCTCCAGGGTGCGGCCCACAAGCTCCAGCCGATTGCTGTCTGATTTGATCTCCGTCACCCACACTTGTGCGGGTATGGACTGGGCCACCAGCTGCATGCGTGCCGAATGGCCCCAGCCCTCCCGAAATAGGCCACGTTGAGACTCTTCCAGCAATTGTTCACGCTGTTTCAACTCGGCTTTTCGCGCTTGCAGCTCCTGTGTCCGATTGGCCTCTGCGGGCCCACTCACAGCCTTGCTCGCTTTAATGGCGGCCTGCATCCGAGTGATCTCAGCCTGGTTGGTTGTAATCGTGCGCTCCAATGAGTCGCTGAAAGATTGCAGCGTCCACACCCAGTACGCGGTCATGCCGCCACCGAGCAACAGAAACACAGCCAAGGCCTGCAACATGGCGTGCGCCGAAAAATAACGCTTTTGCGTCAGAAAAATCGGGGTACAAAGATTGATTTGCTGTGCCATGGTCGATCAGAGCTTGCGGCTCTCGGTTCGCAACACCACACCCAGCAAAGGCCAGCACAACATGCGGTCGGCGTCCGAGCCGCCCTCAAACCCTGGGAACAGCGCCGACACATCAAGCGCCGACACCGGTTGCGCCAAAGGCTGGGCCAGCGCACGCACCCACGCATCGGTATGTTCACCCGCATAGACATTGACCTGATCCAGCGGCAAGTCTTGCCAAGTCCGCTCCCACAAATCAAGTGAGCGCTGCACCTCGACCACCAGGTTCTGCACCGCATTGCTGTCTGGGTCTGAGAGGTCTTGAAGCGACGTGCTCCCCAAGTCAATGCGGCGCTTGTAGTACAGCTCCTCATTGGCGCTGATGGTCAGCAAGACATACCGCTCATCCATCAGCACGATGGCTGCGCGTGCACGGGCCAAGCGGTTTTCGCGGCGCGCTTGCGCCGTTTGCAGGTTGCGCTGCGCCAAGCCTTGAATGTCAATCACCTCCAGCGTGCAGCGCATGGCCTTGCTGATCTCGATCACTTCTCGTATCTGAGCGTTGGTCGCCGTCACGACAAATAAATTGGCGTTGGCACGGCCTTTTTCATCACCCACCCGCAGCACATCCAACGTCAAATCATCCAGATGCACGTCCACCATGTCGCGGATTTTCCAGCGCGCGGCGGCACGCAACTCATCGGGCGCCACCGCGGGTGCTTCCACCTGAAACATCTGGTACTGCGCAGAGCGCAACATACCCGTCGCCTGGCAGCCCTTAAACCCCAAGGCCGCCACACGCTTGGCGAAGTCTTCTGCCGAGTCTGCGCCCTGGCGCTCCACGCCAAAGCGACGTACCTGAAAGCCACCCTCTTTAAGCGGCGTGGCCTGTACATAGGCCAATGCATTGCCCGACCAGGCCATCACCAGCCGGTCAGATAAACGCGAACGCTGCCACGGCCACTGCATGTTCAACGCCGCTCCTGTGAATTAATTTGTTTCATTTCCATATTTTCTTAACCGTTGATTTTGCTCTACTTTCCATAGCTGTCGCCTGGAAATAGGAAAACCCTTAGTCAATTGCCAGCACTTTGCACCGCAGGGGCGGTGGCATTCAACCTCGAAACGACAGCTCAGTAGTTTTCACGCATGTAGATCAACCGACTTTTGTAAACGCCGAAGGTGGCGCGGCCCGAAGGATTGGTGTTCACTGCGCCCCCCTGCCAGGGAAATTGCAGCCAACCAGGGGTGCTCACATAGAAGTCCACATAACCCGCCACGCTGGGTTTTGAAAATTTAAGCCCGGCGTCGCCTGCGACCAACAGACCCGAGTTAGAGGTATTCACGCTGTCCGCCGTCGTGCCTGTAGCTGTGCCGTAAAGCAATCCGGCGGTTCTGGTTCTAGTCGGGATCGTGGTGCAAGCGTCATCGGTATTTTTCACCCAACCACTGCCGTTCCAGTACTGGGCAAACAAGGACACCGGAAGATCCAGCAACTCGGAGCCCAGCGCGTTGAGCAAGCGCAAGCGGCCATAGCGCAGCGTGGTGGCACTGCCCACGGCTGTCGGCGTTGTTGCGGCGGGCACTTCACCATCGCTCGGTGCTGCGCTGATGGTGATGGGCGTTGCCCCCGCCACTGCGGTGGGGCGGCTGATCTGGTGCTTGACCGTTACCGTGGCCACGCCCTCCAGCCACGCTCCACCTGGCAATACAGCGCTAGGAGGCGTCGCGCTGCTGGACAACGCGGAACCCGAGGGCAGCGTGGCAGCGCTAAAACCATACTTGGTGTAATTGGCCACGTCCAACTTGGCCAAGTTCCCCGTGTAATTCCGTGTGGTCACGTTCGCAAAATTTTTCGCAGTCAAGGTAAACGCCGTGGTAAAGCCGTCTTGCCCAAAATAAGTGAAGGCCGTGCCGGGGGCGCTGGGTGTGCAAGCTGCCGTCAAGGTGACCCCACTCACCTCGAAATGATCCGGGATGAAACGACCCACGGAGGTTGCGGCTGAGCACACATATTGGCCCACGCAATCAGCCGTCGTTCCGTCCCCTGCATCCACCGCCGCAAAGGTGGTGTCCTTCAAGGTCAAATTAAAACTGCCCACCTCGGGATAAGTGACCGTGTTGTTGGTCATGACGCCGCTGCCACTTGTCGTACTCCAGTCACTGCCGCTACCGGTGGTCACAGTACCCGTAAAGCATGTGGGCGTCGGCAAAGTACAAGCCACAGATTGACTGTCTGGTACGCCGCTGTACTGGGTCGTCACAGCTTGAACAGTCGCCCCGTTATTAGCCGTCACGGTGAGTGTAAAAGGTTGACCAGCCTGGTGAATCACCCCACCTGAAACGCCCGAGTTACTCAGCACATTCGCCGTGCCTGCCACGGCCTGCCCCCCATCCGAGGCCACAACGGTCAGGCTATCCGGACGAATGGCGAAGTTGTCGGTCGAACAACTGGTGATGGTGGGTGAGGCTGCGGGGTACTTGATGCGCACTTTGGCATTGCGCCATACGTTTGCCACACTATTGGACGCAGTCAAGGCATGCCGACCCGCATCACCAACAGCAAAAATTTGACTCGTAAATGTAGCAATCACAACCATGTTGGCGCAAATACCTGATGCAAGACTGCTGTCCACCACCTCAACGGTTACCGCCCCAGTGAACGAGGTCGCCACAGCGTTCAATCCATCCAACGCGACGATGTCAACAGCGAAATCTTTCCCTGCGATTTTGGTGTAAATCTTTCCATTCACGGCGTCGGCAGATGGCTCGACCACGTTAAAACGAGTCACCGTTGCCATTGGCGTGAACGTCCCAGTGCCACTACCGATCAGCACCCCCGTGTCATAGTTTCCGTTCGCGTCTTTCTGGAAAATTTTGTAGGTATAGGCTTGACCATTGGTCAATGCGCTAGCGCTACACCCGCCCACACCCGTGCCATCCACGCCACTCACTGCCGTTGATGCTGCGTCTGAGGTTCGCATACACGCCACCGTGGCCGTGCCAACGGGTGCGTTAAGGGCGTAATCGCTCCCCTCGGCGGGCACTTCACTACCCGCAGAATTGCCCGACCAGCGCAGCACGACAGAGCGGCTGAAGTCGGTCGATGCCGAAGTCGTCCAGCTCAGCGTGACCTGCGTGCTGCCCGCTAAGCCACTGGTCGCCGATGCGCTGGCGGGCGATAGGTTGTCAATCGTCAGGGCGTTCGTATTGGTGTCAGTGCCCGCGTGGGTGTTTTGCCCAACCCAGACCGTCACAGGGGCCGTGATGGCGTAAGCCGCGCCATTGGGAGCGGGCATCAACGCATGACTTAAAGGGGTGACGCGAACTTTAAATGCGGTGGACGTTGTCCCCGCCGTGACTCCTGCCACCGTGATGGTGTTTGCACCTAGCGTGGGCGAGGATGTAAAGCCCAACTCTGCGTTCGCGCTGTCAGTGATCGCCAAGCGGGCAATGCCATTGTTGGTCGATAGGTTGACCGTGATCGACGTTATGTTCTCTGTCGAAATGTCCGTAATCAAGGTAAATCCATTCACGTCCGTGGCAGACCCACCCGGCGCGATGATGATGCCAGCCGCAGGGTCTGACCCCGTAGCCAGGGTTGTGATTGTGGGCAGGCTGGGTCTGACAGGGCCAATGAGCGTGCCCGTGTCGTAGTTACCGTTGCTGTCTTTTTGGAACACCTTGTAGATATAAAACGTACCGTTGGTCAGCGCAGCTGTTGTGCAATCTGCACTGCCACCAGTGCCATCAGTCCTGGTCAGTGCAGCGGATACGGCTGAATTGACAACGCAGGCCACGGTGGCTGTGAGGTTGGTACTACCTACAGTGGGGATCACACCTTCAGTCGGAACTTCTGGGCCAGCGCTGGAAGCAGTCCACCGGTACACCACTGAGCCACTGGTCGTGGCAAAGTCAGCCGAACTAGAGGCCGTCCATAGCAAATTCACTTTAGCGTTCCCGGATGTGCCGCCGGGAGCACTGGCCGGGTTAGGCGACAAGTTATCTATCGTCAAAGCATTCGCATTGCTATCGCTGCCCGCGTGAGCATTGGGCCCAAACCAGTCAATGACGGGTGCAGTAATCGCATAGGCCGCACCCGGTGGAGCGGGCATGGTGGTGTGTACCAGCGGTGTGATGCGAACGGTGTAAGTGGATGAGGCCGTCCCCGCAGTAATGGCCACCGCGATGATGTTGGCTCCGGTCACCGGTGAATTCGTAAAGCCCAACTCCGTGCCACCACTGTTGTAGATGGAGAGCCGCCCCACCCCATTGCTGGTGGAGAGATTGACCGTGACCGAGCTGATGGCCTCCGAGCCAGCGTTGGTGATGAACGTGAACTGATTCACCGTCGTGACGCCTGCACCCGGAGCAACGGTAGCCGCAGCGGGGTCGATGCCGGTGGCCAAAGTCGTGGTATTGGTGAGGCTGGGTCTGAATGACCCTATGGTGACACCCGTGTCATAGTTGCCGTTGCTGTCTTTTTGGAACACCTTGTAGGTATAGGTCTGCCCATTGGTCAGCGCGACATTCGAGCACCCCCCTCCACCGCCTGTTCCGTCAATCTTGACTTGTGCGGCTGAAGCGGCCGAGCTCACCAGACAGGCCACCGTGGCGGTGTTGTTGACCGAGCCAAGCGCTGGTGTTGACCCCTCAGTTGGAACCTCTGCACCGGCACTCGTGCTGGCCCACCGGTACACCACCGACCCACTGGTGGTGGCAAAGTCCGCAGAGTTCGATGTTGTCCAATTCAAATTCACCAATGCAACACCTTTGCTGCCGTTCGTGGCGGTGGCCGAATTCGGTGAGAGGTTGTCTATCGTCAAGGCATTCACATTGGTGTCGCTGCCCAGATGTTGTGTGTAGCTTCCCGCCCAGGCTGTGACGGGCGCGGTGATCGCATAAGTCGCACCCGGTGGGGCTGGCATGGCGGTGTGGATCAGTGGCGTAATGCGCACGGTAAAAGTTGCCGACGCGTTGGTGGCCGACATGCCCGTCACAGTGATGGAGTTGCTGCCTGTGGTCGGCGTGGTCGTAAAGCCCAGCTCTGTGCCAGCGTTGTTGTAGATGGAAAGTCGGCCCACCCCGTTGCTGGTGGAAAGGTTGACAGTGACCGAGCTAATCGTCTCAGTTCCATTGCTGGTGATGAGCGTGAACTGGTTAACCGTCGTAACGGCTGTACCAGGTGCAATGGTGGCCGCTGCGGGGTCAGTGCCCGTGCCTATCGTGGTGTTGGCAAACGGTGTGAACGAGCCCATCGCCAGGCCCAGGTCGTAATTGCCGTTGGCGTCTTTTTGGAACACTTTGTAGGTGTAGGTCTGCCCGTTCGTGAGCGCGACGTTCGAGCAGCCACCGCCACCGCCCGTGCCGTCAATCTTGACCTGTGCGGTTAAAGCCAGTGAGTTAGCCACGCAGGCCACAGTGGCTGTACCGTTGGTGCTGCCAACCACCGGCGTATTTCCCTCCGCCGGTACTTCGGTGCCTGCACTGGCTGCAGCCCAGCGGTACACCACGGAACCCGCCGTGGTGGCAAAGTCGGCAGAATTGGAGGTTGTCCAATTCAAATTCACCAGTGCATTACCTGCGCTGCCACTGATGGCGGTGGCCGCATTCGGTGACAGGTTGTCTATCGTCAAAGCATTCGCATTGGTGTCAGTGCCCGTGTGGGTGTTGGTGCCGGCCCAAGCCGTTACCGGCGCGGTGATCGCATAGGACGCGCCAGGGGGGGCGGGCATAACAGCATGGCTCAGCGGCGTGATACGCACGGTGAATGTCGCTGTGGTCGTCGTCGCCGACATGCCCGCCACGGTAATGGTGTTGCTACCTGTGGTCGGGGTGATCGTAAAACCCAGCTCTGTGCCCGCGTTGTTGTAGATGGAAAGCCGCCCGACACCATTGCTGGTAGAGAGGTTGACCGTGACCGAGCTGATCGCCTCTGTACCATTGCTGGTCACCAGCGTGAACTGATCCACGGTTGTGACACCTGCACCAGGTGCGATGGTGGCCGCTGCGGGGTCAGCAGCACCAGTGGCCAATGTGGTGGTCGCAAACGCAGTGAAGGTGCCGATCAGCACGCCCACGTCGTAATTGCCACTCGCATCCTTCTGAAACACTTTGTAGGTGTAGGCCTGCCCACTGGTGAGTGTGACGTTGGTGCAGTCCACGCTGCCCCCGCTGCCGTCGATTCTTGTTAGCGCGGTGGACGAAGCCGAGGTCACCACACAGGCCGCGGTGGCTGTACCGTTGATGCCACCCACCACTGCGGTGGAGCCTTCCACCGGCACCTCCACCCCCGCGCTTGCTGCCGCCCAGCGGTACACCACAGAGCCACTGGTAGCGGCCAGATCGCCAGAGACCGAGGACGTCCAGTTCAGGTTGGTCAGACCAGCCCCCGCGCTGCCGCTGGTGGCCGTGGCCCCCGTGGGCGAGAGGTTGTCCACCGTCACGGTTGCGCTAGCACCGTCAGTGCCCGCTTTGGCATTGGTTGTTGTGAAGGCAGTCACCGTGCCCCCCACCGCATAAGACAGACCGGGCGGCACCGGCATATTGGCATGCGTCTTGGGGGTAATGCGCACTTTAAAAGTCGTCGGCGTGGTGGTCACCGGTATGGGCGTGCCGCCACTGAACACCACCGTGTTGCTGGCGGGATTGGCCACAGGTGTGAAATAAGTGATAGCCCCCGTGCTGTCGGTAATGCTCACCTGGCTTAAAGCCTGAAACGCATTGCCTCCGGTCAAGGTCACCGTGAGCCCGGTCACGTTGTTTGTGCCATCGCTGGTGGTCAAGGTAAAGGCGTCCAGATCGGTGATCGCCCCGCTGGGGGCGAGCGTGACGTTGCCGGGGTTAACACCATCGGCCAAAGTGGTTGTGCTCGACTTGAGCGCAATGCTCATGCGGCCTTGTAGCGACGATGTGAGCAAAGTCCCTGTGGTGCTGCCATAAGGGCCCGCCGTCGTTTTGACCCCGGCAAACACGCCAAACCCACCGCCGTTACCACTGGTACCGTTGAAGTCGGTAATCTTCACCAAGCCTGTCAAACTGGCATTGGTCGGTGCCGAGGTTTGCAGGGTGGCAATATCCGTGCCATTGGTCACAATGCTCACGACCAAATCATTGTCTAACGTGGTGGTGGCCCCTGGAATGGCAAACGCCGTGCTAGCGGTGGCCAGCACGTCGCCCGAGGTCACATCCCACGGGTTACCCGTGCCCACCACGCCACGGAAGGTAAGAATCTGCACCTGCTGGCTGGAGCCCGAGTCCGCCACCACGGGCGACGGCATGGCGTTTGATGTGGCACGCGCCCAAAAAACCGTCAAGCGCGTTGCCCCCACGGCCCCTGCTGTGCCTGTAGCTTGTGGCGAACCGGTCACCTCCACAAACCCCGATGGCGTGGACAAGGTGCTGACCTGATTGGCCGTGCGAACGATCAGCAGCGCAACATCCCCCGTTTGGTGTGTGGGCCACAGGGGCGTGATGGCATTGCGGCTGGAGACTGCAGTCCCCGCCGCCTGGAAGTTAATCGCCTGCGCAGCCGTGCAACCTAGCAGCAAAGCAATGATGACGCCAAACCAACGACACATAACACCGATCCGCTTCATAGCTCTACTGCTCCCGAAACACTGCGTTCGACATAACCCACACTGCCCACCGTGCCGCCGTTGCTTGCCGTCGAAATGAAGTTGAACACAATCACCGTGGTCGCACCCTCGCTGTAGGTTTGCCGGGTGCAATCCACAGTCAAAGTAAAACCCTCCACGGTGAAAGACGGCGGTGGCGCTGGGCAAGACGCCGGGGTCGCCAAGGCCTTGGCCACGCCCCACTCCAAGCCCGCACGCGCCGCCCAGTAGGCGCGCGAGCCCTGCACGTCTTTGGCCGAGTTGAGTTGATTCGTGTTGGAAAACGTCAGCATGAACGCGCCCAGGCCGGCCAGCACCACCAGCAAAAAGATGGCCGCCATGGCAGCGAAGCCTTGCTGGGGTGAAGCCTTGGGTTGGCGGTGCAAGTGGTGCATGGCTAGGGATTCACGGCGTGTTGTTGACATGAATCTCGTGGTACAGGTTCACGTTCTCGCTGCTCACCGTGAAGGTCAGGCTAATCTGGAGCAGCGCGTTGCGTTGCAGGTCGGAGCCGTTGTAGGTGAAGCTGCACGCAGACACATGGCTGGCCAGTACCGCCCCACTTGTAGGACAAGCGCTGGAGAAAGTCGAGCTGGCGGTACGGGTCAAAACGCCGCCACTGCACACATAAGCCACCACCCTTTCAGCACCCGGAATCACATGAAACCGATTGCTGCCCGAGGCCAGGGGGAATTTTTTTCCGTTAATTTTTATCTTGGTCTCATTGGTCAAATCCCCCACATCGATGGCGCTCACCTCAGAAGTGTTTTCTTCTGCATAAGCATCAGCCCCTCCAATGCCCAGGTTGTAAACGGCCACCACATCACCGGCCACAATCATCTGATCGGTCAACGCGCTGTTGGCACCCAGCATGTCAAAACTGGTGTCGTTGGTCGTGAAGTCCAAAATGTCACCCTGGGGGGGCAGAGGAGCCGAATTTAAATCCGCCCGGTAGCGCCCACCCGTTTTGGTGGGAATGAACTCAACGCAGTCGCCTGCTGGCGACGTGCGAATACTGTTAGGCAAGGCCTTGCGAATATCGCGCCCCATACGCCGCATGGCGGTGTCGGCCTCGTCGCTCAATGAGGCACGGCGGGCGGTGGCAAAGTAGGCGTCAATCGGCGCCTTCATAAACACGGCCACCATGGAGCCGATGATGCCCAAAATGATGATCACCATGATCATCTCGATCAAGGTAAAGCCGCGTTGATGTGCCGTGTTGCGCATGGTTTAAAAGTTGGCCCGATAGCCCACCATGCTGATGCTCTGGCCGCTGTGTGTGACGGTTACCGTGACTTTTTTCATGGAAACACCGCCAACGGTCGCAGGGTCAGTTACCGTGATGGCAATGGCGTAGCTTGCTAGATCGCCCGTCGCCAAACCGAAGTCTGTATTGCTTTTACCAATGTAGTCATCTACGTTGTCCCAATCTGCTCGACCCGTTTCACCGACGTTGGTGCCATCCGGATCGTCATAACTCTTGAGCAAAATCTCTTCCAAAATCGAATCCGCCAAGGCCGACGCCTGCTTGTGCACCATCGGGTCGGCGCTGGACCTCACGCTGACATCCATCACCGCCAAAATGCCCGCCAAGCCCACCCCCACCACCACGATGAAGATGATCAGCTCAATCAGCGTGAAACCGGCCTGCCGCCTGCTGTAGCAATGGCGGCTAGTCATGCACATACCCGGTGACGGCTTCGACCGTGATGGTGGGGTTAATGTCATTGCCGGCGTTGGCCACCTTGATGGTTTGCCCGGTACTGGGCTTGCCCAAACCGTCAAAAGTAAATGCAGTTGGCGCTGTGCCGCCGGTATAGGCAATGCTGGTGCTGCTGGCCGTCACCGTGGCCGGGCTCTCGCCCTTGGGGCCAACCAAAGCATTGCCAGCGCAGTCATTCGTGGCGCCGGCGGCGCTTGCAATGGTCAACGTCGCCGAATCAGCGGCAAACGCAACACACACTGTGCGCCGCTGCGCAATCGCCGTCTTCTGTGCATAACGCAGCAGCGCCAAAGTCTCGTCATGAAAACCCCGGGCCTGGAACTCAGTCGTGTTCAAACGAGGCACAGCCACCACAGCCAGAATTCCAACCAAAATAATCACCATGATCAACTCGATCAGGGTGAAGCCGCGTTCATGCAGACAGGCGCGGTGACTCATGGGTGCGTCACGGCGGTCATTCACGCTCCGCAGCCAGTTGCCCCATCCCGCGCACAAGGCAGTCTTGCGCGTGCTGGTTAGCGGCTTCATGCGATTCGTAGCGATAGACGCCCTTGGGGAAAAACGTGCTTTTAGCCAAGTGCGCAATGGCCTCGCTGAAGCGAGCGCCTTCAATGAGCAACGCTCCTGTCGCTCGCATTGACACTTCTCTTTCGCGTCTGTGACCAATGGTTTTCATGGGTGAATTTTAGATGCGCAACTTTTCATGGCAGAAATTCTTCATTCTCAAATAAGTGGCTTCGAGCTTTCCAAACACGGCAATCGCTTCATTGATCGCGTCCACCAGCGCCGCCTTTTCCTCGGGGTAGGTATGCGTCACATCGTTGCGAATTTTTCGGTAAACGTTCCACTCGCCCGGCTCAAGCAAGCCAAATTTCTGGAGCTTGTTGAGCTTGTCGATGAAGGTCATCTCCGAGGTGTCAGGCTCTATCGCCTCCACCATCAAGGGGATGAGTCGGCGACCGATGCCGTCCTGAATTTTGGTCAAACGAAACACCATCTGATCCAGATGCTCAACCACATCATTGTCATTCAGGTGATTTGCCGTGATTGGCATGTAGGGCAACAGCTTGTCCAGCGCATGATGGATGTGCAGAAAATTTCTGTCCTGTTCATCCAGCGCTGATCGCAGTTTTACAAGAAATTCAACCGGCTCGTTCATAACTTGATCCCCTGACGCTTGGCAAAGGTGTGGATGGGCAGCGCTGGGGACAGACCCAGCTTGTTGATCACAATGTCGATCTTCTGGTCTCCCAGGCGGTCGATCAGCGCGCACCAGAACTGTACCTGCTTGGGGTAGGCGTAATCCTCGGGCGGCAGCTCGACGTACAGGTCGATATCGCCGCCCTTCTTCGCATCATCCGCACGCGAGCCAAACAACCACACGCCCGCCCGCTCTCCCAGCACAGCGCTAGCGGTGTCTTTGATGGTTTGGGCTTCGGCGGGGGTGATTCTCATAGCTCTGAAGTGTAGGTTGCTAAAGGCCATAGGTTGCGATGACGGATAGGCAAGAAAAACGCGAGGGTTTCGGCTGAAACTCTCGCGTTTTAAATTCAACTCAATTGAAGAGATCAGCAATTAACTACCGAATGCAGCAATTCCTTCAATTTACAGACTCAACAGGGGCAAGCCGTTACCCCATCCAATCATCAAGGGCCGGGCCAAGATTGAGCCGTAGCACCAGTTACCGTGCTAGTGACTGTACATCCAGAAGTTCCACCAACGTAAGCCCCACCAACGGTAAAGCCAGCAGGGGTAGACCCAAGATTAGTACCAAACGTGCAATCTCCGGTGTATGTCGCATTTTGAGCCAACTTTTGTGCGTAAATGCCCATCGCACCTGAAGCCATAGCACCTGCAACACCCTGCGCAGCAGCATTCGCCGCATCAAGCCGCATATCCGTAAATTTCGGCACAGCAACAGCAGCCAAAATACCCAAAATCACAATCACCATCACCAACTCAATCAAGGTAAAACCGCGCTGCAGCTGCTTCTTCATAAAAACTCCAAGTTAAAAATTTGAACCGATCGAGCGTAGATGGTACTACCTGCGCTTTGAGGGCTTAAGTCTAAAGGCATAAGCAAAGAAAACCATGGTGTTTGCCCTAAGTTTCTTGACTTGTGTCACCGTTTTACAACTCTATTTCAACCACCGCCACGCCCCATGGCGGCTGAGCCCAAGTTCCAGAGCGGCAAAAATACGCCCAGGGCCAATAGCAAGACCAGCACGGCGATACACACCATCAAAATCGGCTCTATGGCGGCGGACAGGCCTTTGATGGCGTAGTCGGTGTCGCGCTCGTACATGCTGGCAATTTCAAACAAGAGTGAATCCAGTTCGCCAGTTTCCTCGCCCACGGCAATCATTTGCAGTACCACGGGGGTGAAGATGCTGGTGGCGGCGGCGCAGCGGGTGATGCTTTCGCCGCGCTCAATGCCATCGCGCATTTGCTCGATGCGTGCGCCGATGTAGGTGTTGTCCACCGTCTGCGCCACCACGGTGAGGGCCTGCACCAGGGGCACGCCGCTTTGGCTAGACAGCGCAAAGCTGCGCGCAAACCGGGCCAGCGTGGCCTTGAGGATGATGTTGCCCACAACAGGAATGGCCAGCTTGCGCCGATCCCACTTGTAGCGGCCCTCGGGCGTGCGCAAATAGGCTTTAACAGCCACCACCGCGCCCATACCTGCGGCCACCAAGACCGGCCACCAGGTCAACATCCAGGCCGAAAAGCCCAGGAGACCGCGCGTGATGATCGGCAGCTCGGTGTTAAAACCGGCAAACACTTTGGCAAACACAGGGATGACAAAGATGTTGATGATGAC
>CANCDA010000024.1 GCA_947374705.1 Comamonadaceae bacterium
TCCCACAAAAGCAGCCACCAGGAAACCCGTTTCCTGAGCGCGTTTGGGCGTACCCGCAACCATTCGGAGAACCCAGTGCTTTTGTCTTTAAAGGGAACCTTCCCGCCCGCCATCCTGGCGCTTGCAGACGGCACAGTCTTTCTCGGCAATTCGATTGGAGCCACCGGCTCCACCGCTGGTGAGGTGGTGTTCAACACTGCCATGACCGGCTACCAAGAAATTCTCACCGACCCCAGTTATTGCCAGCAGATCGTGACCCTCACGTACCCGCACATCGGTAACTACGGCGTCAACCCTGAGGACATCGAAGCCGACAAAGTCCATGCCGCCGGCCTGATCATCAAAGATCTGCCCCAACTGGCCAGCAACTTTCGCCTCACCCAGACGCTATCCCAGTATCTGGTGGACGAAAAAACGGTCGCCATCGCCAACATCGACACCCGCCAACTCACCCGCCTGCTGCGCACTAAAGGCGCTCAAAACGGCGCTATCATTGGCTTGGCCGCTGGCGAGACCGTCACCCAGGCGCGCATCGACCAGGCCATTGCCCTGGCCCAGGGCGCGCTCAATATGAGTGGCCTGGACCTGGCCAAGGTGGTGAGCACGCCCAAGCCTTACGCCTGGACCGAGTCCGAGTGGATGCTGTTCAAGGCCGATGGCAAGCCCGGCTACGGTACGCAGACTGCGACCAAGTTTCATGTGGTGGCCTACGACTTTGGTGTCAAGAAAAACATCTTGCGCATGTTGGCCGAGCGCGGCTGCCAAGTCACCGTCGTGCCCGCACAAACGCCAGCCGCTGAGGTGCTCAAGCTCAAGCCCGATGGTCTCTTTTTGTCCAACGGCCCGGGCGACCCGCAACCGTGCGACTACGCCATTGAAGCTGCGCGCGAGTTGATTGAAACCGGCATTCCCACCTTCGGCATCTGCCTGGGGCACCAAATCATGGCTTTGGCCAGTGGCGCCAAAACGTTCAAGATGAAGTTCGGCCACCATGGTGCCAATCATCCTGTCAAAGACCTGGACACCGGCCGCGTCAGCATCACCAGCCAGAACCACGGTTTCGCGGTGGATGAGAAATCACTCCCCGCCAACCTGCGCGCCACCCACGTCAGCTTGTTTGACGGCACGCTGCAAGGCCTGGCCCGTACCGACAAGCCCGCGTTCTGCTTCCAGGGTCATCCGGAAGCTTCGCCAGGGCCGAATGACATTGCTTATTTGTTTGATCGCTTCATCGGCTTGATGGAGGCGGTGAATGGTTGAGCCAAAAAAGAAAGTTGAATTGGCGGGAACGACACAGTTGGTCGACGGCATTGAATCGAAGATTTATTCAGTGCGCGGCAGTCGGATCATGTTTTCCCATGATCTGGCTGAACTTTATGGGATAGAGACCAAAGTATTGCTGCAAGCAGTGCGTCGCAACCTGGATCGGTTCCCCAGTGATTTTCAATTTTCTCTTACAAATCAAGAGTTTACGATCTTGAGGTCACAAACTGTGACCTCAAGTTGGGGGGGGACTCGGTATGCGCCCATGGCTTTCACGGAGCAGGGTGTTGCCATGCTTTCCAGCGTACTGCGCAGTCCAGAGGCCGTTGCCGTCAACATTCAAATTATGCGTACCTTTGTCCGACTGCGAAGCATGCTGGCCGAGCACGAAGATTTGAAACGCCAACTGGCCACGATGGAACGTAAATACGACGGTCACTTTAAGGCCGTGTTCGATGCCATCAGAGACCTCATGACCCCGCCCGAACTGCCGAAGAAACGACGCATTGGGTTTATTCAGGAATGACGCGATGACGACGCACCAAGGCCTGTTGCTTTATTTTGTTGGCTATTTTGCGGCTGCTTTTGCATGGCGCAGTTGGGCCAATTGGAGAGCTACGGGCATCAATCCGGTGGTCTTGCCCAAGTCCGATGATGCCTGCGGTTATGTTGCCAGAGGATTTAAGCTGACCATGATGACTCTGTTAGCGTATTTGATCACCGGTATCCTGTGGCCGAAAATTGTCGTTTCAAATGTGGGTGTCTTGCCTTTTCTGGATGCTGCTTGGATTCGAAATGCTGGATGGGTATTGCTGCTTGTTGCGCTGCTGACAACGATCAAGGCACAGTCTGACATGGGCTTATCTTGGCGTATCGGTATAGATACAAAGCTGCGTACAGCACTGGTCACCCATGGTGTGTTTGCCCGTAGTCGCAATCCCATTTTCTTGTCCATGCGTCTGGCGATGCTCGGCCTTGTGTTGGTGAACCCCAACGCTTTATCGCTGGCGCTGTTGCTGAGTGCTGAAGTACTCATGCAAGTGCAGGTCAGGCTTGAAGAAGCACATTTGGAACAATTGCACAAAACCACTTATTCCGATTACCGTCAGCGCGTCAGGCGCTGGCTTTGAAACCTCAGATTTACTATGCCAAAACGCACAGACATTAAAAGCATCCTCATCATTGGCGCTGGCCCGATCATCATCGGCCAGGCATGCGAGTTCGACTACTCGGGCGTGCAGGCCTGCAAGGCCTTGCGCGAAGAGGGTTACAAGGTCATCCTGATCAACAGCAACCCGGCCACGATCATGACCGACCCGGCTACGGCCGACGTGACCTATATCGAGCCCATTACCTGGCAGACGGTCGAGAAGATCATCGCGAAAGAAAAGCCTGATGCCATTTTGCCCACCATGGGCGGTCAGACCGCGCTCAATTGCGCGTTGGATCTGTGGCACAACGGTGTGCTGGAAAAGTACATGGGCGCGGCCACCGGCAAACCGGTTGAGTTGATCGGCGCTACGCCCGAGGCCATCGACAAGGCCGAAGACCGTTTGAAGTTCAAAGATGCGATGACCAAGATCGGTCTGGGCTCGGCGCGCTCGGGCATCGCCCACACCATGGAAGAAGCTTGGACCGTGCAAAAGACCCTGGGCTTCCCCACCGTCATTCGCCCCAGCTTCACACTGGGTGGCACGGGTGGCGGCATCGCCTACAACCCGGAAGAATTCGAGACCATTTGCAAGCGCGGCATTGAAGCCTCACCCACCAACGAGTTGCTGATTGAAGAGTCGCTGCTAGGTTGGAAAGAGTACGAGATGGAAGTGGTGCGCGACAAGGCAGACAACTGCATCATCGTGTGCTCAATTGAGAATCTTGACCCGATGGGCGTGCACACCGGTGACTCCATCACCGTGGCTCCGGCCCAGACCTTGACCGACAAAGAGTACCAAATCATGCGCAACGCCAGCCTGGCTGTGTTGCGTGAGATTGGTGTGGACACGGGCGGCTCCAACGTGCAGTTTTCGATCAACCCGAAAGATGGCCGCATGGTCGTGATCGAGATGAACCCACGCGTTTCGCGTTCTTCTGCATTGGCCTCCAAAGCCACGGGTTTCCCGATTGCCAAAGTGGCTGCCAAGCTGGCCGTGGGCTACACGCTGGACGAATTGCGCAACGACATCACGGGTGGTGCAACGCCCGCGTCGTTTGAGCCCAGCATCGACTATGTGGTCACCAAGATTCCACGTTTTGCGTTCGAGAAATTCCCAACCGCTGACAGCCGCTTGACGACGCAAATGAAGTCGGTGGGAGAGGTCATGGCCATGGGTCGAACCTTCCAGGAGTCGTTCCAGAAAGCTTTGCGCGGACTTGAAGTCGGCGTGGATGGCATGAACGAGAAAACCAAAGACCGCGAAGTGATCGAGAAAGAACTGGGTGAGCCCGGCCCGGATCGCATCTGGTACGTGGGTGATGCGTTTGCCTTGGGCATGTCGCTGGATGAAGTGCATGACCTGACCAAAATCGACAAATGGTTTTTGATCCAGATTGAAGAGATCGTGAAGATCGAGCTGGAACTCGATCAGCTCACCGACAGCAAAGGCGAGGGCGCATTAGCATCATTAGACGCTGACACGTTGCGCAGCTTGAAGAAAAAAGGCTTCTCTGATCGACGCTTGGCCAAGTTGCTCAAGACCCCTGAAAAAGCGGTGCGCGATGCCCGCCGCGCGCTCAATGTGCGCCCGGTATACAAGCGGGTGGACACCTGTGCTGCCGAGTTCGCCACCAATACGGCCTACATGTATTCGACCTATGAGGACGAGTGCGAAGCTGAGCCCACCAACAACAAAAAAATCATGGTGCTGGGCGGTGGCCCCAACCGCATCGGTCAGGGCATCGAGTTTGACTACTGCTGCGTCCACGCTGCGCTGGCCATGCGCGAAGATGGCTACGAAACCATCATGGTTAACTGCAATCCCGAGACTGTCTCAACCGACTACGACACCTCAGATCGCCTGTATTTCGAGCCGTTGACCTTGGAAGACGTGCTGGAGATTGTGGACAAGGAAAAACCACTGGGCGTGATTGTGCAGTACGGTGGTCAGACCCCTTTGAAACTGGCGCTGGGCTTGGAGGCCGAGGGCGTGCCCATCATTGGCACCAGCCCTGACATGATCGACGCCGCTGAAGACCGCGAGCGCTTCTCCGCGCTGCTGCGTGAACTGGATTTGAAGCAACCACCGAATGCGACGGCCCGCACCGAGCCTGAAGCGCTTGAAAAGGCCGCGGGTCTGGGTTACCCGCTGGTGGTGCGCCCCAGCTACGTGTTGGGTGGTCGCGCCATGGAGATCGTGCACGAGCAGCGTGACCTGGAGCGCTACATGCGAGAAGCGGTCAAGGTGAGTCACGACTCGCCCGTGCTGTTGGATCGCTTTTTGAATGACGCCATTGAATGCGATGTGGATTGCCTGCGCGACCCTGAAGGCAAGACATTCATCGGCGGCGTGATGGAGCACATTGAGCAAGCCGGCGTGCACAGCGGCGACTCCGCTTGCTCGCTGCCACCCTACAGCCTGTGCGCCCAGACCGTGAACGAGATCAAACGCCAGACCACGGCCATGGCCGGTGCGCTGAACGTGGTGGGTCTAATGAACGTGCAGTTCGCCATTCAACATGTGGATGGACAGGATGTGATTTACGTGTTGGAAGTGAACCCACGCGCCAGCCGCACCGTGCCCTTCGTCTCCAAGGCCACGGGCATTCAACTGGCCAAGGTCGCAGCGCGCTGCATGGCTGGTCAGACGCTGGCTTCGCAGGGCATCACCCAAGAAGTCACGCCACCGTACTTCAGTGTGAAAGAGGCCGTGTTCCCGTTCGTGAAGTTCCCCGGGGTGGACACGATTCTGGGCCCCGAGATGAAGTCCACCGGCGAAGTCATGGGCGTGGGCAAGACTTTTGGCGAAGCCTTCGTCAAGTCGCAACTCGGTGCAGGCACCAAGTTGCCTCGGCCGTTCACCACTAGCGGCGAGTCAACCGGGCACGTGTTCCTCTCTGTCAAGCAGAGCGACAAGCCACGCGCCTTGGGTGTGGCGCGCGATTTGCTGGCGCAGGGTTTCACGATCATCGCCACCAAAGGCACTGCTGCCTTCATGCAGGCTGCAGGCTTGTCTTGTGCGGTGGTCAACAAGGTGGCCGAAGGGCGCCCCAACATTGTGGACATGATTAAGAATGCCGAAATCTCGCTGGTCATCAACACGGTCGAAGAACGACGCAATGCCATTGCCGATTCGCGCTACATTCGCACGTCGGCGCTGTTGGGTCGTGTCACCACGTTCACGACCATAGCCGGTGCCGAAGCCGCCGTTCAAGGCATGAAGCACATGGACAATCTGGACGTGAATTCGATCCAGGAACTCCACGCTCAACTCGGAAATTAACATGGCCACCATCCCCATTACCAAACGCGGCGCTGAAAAGCTCAAGGCTGAATTGCACAAACTCAAGACGGTGGAGCGTCCTTGGGTGATCAATGCCATCGCCGAAGCGCGTGCCCAGGGCGACCTGAGCGAGAACGCCGAGTACGACGCCGCCAAGGATAGGCAGGGCTTCATCGAAGGCCGCATTCAAGAGGTAGAGGGCAAACTCTCAGCTGCTCAGATCATTGACCCCAGCGCGCTGGATGCCGGTGGACGGGTGGTGTTTGGTGCCACGGTCGAGTTGGAAGACGAAGCCCTTGGCGACCGCGTCACCTACCAGATCGTGGGTGAAGACGAGGCGGACTTGAAGTTGGGTTTGATCAACATCAGCTCACCCATTGCGCGTGCCTTGATCGGCAAAGAAGAGGGCGATGTGGCTGTGGTGCAGGCCCCGGGTGGCTTGAAAGAGTATGAAGTTATCTCGGTTAGCTACATCTAAGATACGGCCTAACCTGCTTAGGGCGAGCGTGTGATGGCGCAACTCCCGTTGTGGATCGCAGCCCTGTGGTGGGGCAGCATGAGTGCTTTGGGCTTTCTCGTCGTGCCCTTGTTGTTCGCGCATCTCCCCAGTCCTGCCATGGCGGGCACGATGGCGGCCAAGCTGTTCACGGCACAGACCTGGGTCGCAGTTGTTTGTGGCTTAGTTTTGCTACTGATTGCAGGCCGAAAAAGACCTGAAGCTCAAGTAAATCCTGCGTCATTAGCTACTAATTTTATAGTGACCGGCATGCTGCTGGCACTCTTGTCCGAGTTCGCCGTGGCCCCCCGCATTATGTTGCGCGAGAACTTGGCGCTATGGCACGCCGTGGGCAGTGCGATGTACCTGGCACATTGGGCGTGTGCCGGGTTGGTTTTGCGCAAAGTCAGTCGTGGCGTCCTTTTTTAACTGACGTTTGTTTGGGCTTGGCGCGCCGCACGCGACCACCCGCCGTCAGCCGCTGATTGCCCAACACACGCAGGGTCTTGATCTCAGGCCGTTGACCTGGGCGCTTGCTGTATTCCACCACTTTCACATCGCGCGGGCCGGGCATGCGGCCTTCTTTTTCGGCGCGAACTTTCGGGGGCATAGGACGCCACAAAATCAGCAGTTTGCCGATGTGTTGAATGGGCGCGGCGTTGAGCTCATCGGCCAGCGTGGCAAACGTGGCTTCACGCATAGCGCGGTCATCGGACATGACGCGGACTTTGATCAAGCCATGGGCGTTCAAAGCGGCGTCAACTTCCTTCTTCACGGCAGGGGTGAGGCCGTCGGAGCCGATCATCACCACCGGGTCAAGGTGATGGGCTTCGGAGCGGTGTTCTTTGCGTTGGGCGGGGGTAAGTAGTATTAAAGGCATGCCGGTATTATCGGTTGAATGGGGCATTGTTGTTAATTCGAGCAAAATGGCCAACACTCTGAATAGGCGCAATGAAAGTTAGAACCAAAAGCAGCAAGGTCAATAAGGCGTGGTTGCATGACCACATCAATGATCCTTACGTCAAACAGGCCCAGAAAGAGGGCTACAGGGCCCGTGCAGCCTACAAACTCAAAGAGATCGATGAGACCCTGGGCTTGATTAAACCTGGCCATCTGGTGGTTGATTTGGGCTCCACCCCGGGCGCTTGGAGCCAGTACGTGCGGCGCAGGCTGTCGCCAACGGGTGCGGCGCAGGGTGACCTCAATGGCCGTATCATCGCGCTGGATATCTTGCCCATGGAGCCGATTGAGGGCGTTGAATTCATTTTGGGTGATTTTCGGGAGGCCGAATCCATGGCGCAATTGGCGCTGACCTTGCAGGCCAGGCAGGCTGACGTGGTGGTGTCTGACATGGCACCCAACCTCACCGGCATTGAGTCGGTGGACGCCGCGCGCGGTGCACACCTGATTGAGCTGGCGATTGAGTTTTGCCAACTGCACCTTAAACCTGAAGGGGCTTTGGTCGCCAAGGTGTTCCATGGCAGTGGTTACAACGAAGTGTTGACGCTGTTCAAAAGCACGTTCAAAACAGTCAAACCCCTCAAGCCCAAGGCGTCGCGGGATCGATCTTCCGAAACATTTTTGGTGGGCCGGTGCCTTAAGCCCTGAGAAAGTCCTTTCCTACCTTATGGATGCTTGATACAAAACAAGCTTCTCGCAGCTTGAAGTGCTTAAAATGAGCCCCAAGTACCCTAGGTACATCTTTCAATTGCTTCCCTATTGGAGCCCCCTTTGAACAATCAATGGTTTTCGAAAATTGCAGTTTGGTTGGTCATAGCCCTTGTGCTATTTACTGTGTTCAAACAATTCGACACGCGGGGCCCAGCCAGCGCCGGATATCTGGGGTATTCCGATTTCCTGGAAGAAGTGCGTGGCAAGCGCATCAAGAGCGCGATTATTCAAGACAGCCAAGGTGGCGGTACCGAAATCGTGGCCACCACCACCGATGACCGCAAAGTGCGCACGCTTGCCACTTATCTGGATCGCGGCTTGGTGGGGGACTTGATCAGTAATGGTGTCAAGTTCGAAGTTAAGGCGCGCGAAGAAGGGTCTCTGCTCATGACGCTGCTGGTGAGCTGGGGTCCCATGCTTTTGTTGATTGGCGTGTGGGTGTACTTCATGCGGCAAATGCAGGGTGGCGGTAAGGGCGGGGCGTTCAGTTTTGGCAAGAGCAAGGCGCGATTGTTGGATGAAAGCACCAACCCCGTCACCTTTGCGGACGTGGCCGGTTGCGATGAAGCCAAAGAGGAGGTCAAGGAAGTAGTGGACTTCCTCAAAGACCCACAAAAATTTCAAAAACTTGGCGGACGCATTCCTCGCGGCTTGTTGCTGGTTGGCCCACCGGGCACCGGCAAAACGCTGCTGGCCAAGGGCATTGCGGGCGAGGCCAAGGTGCCATTTTTCAGCATCTCCGGCTCTGATTTTGTCGAGATGTTTGTCGGCGTGGGCGCATCCCGTGTGCGCGATATGTTCGAAAACGCCAAGAAAAATGCACCTTGCATCATCTTCATCGACGAGATCGATGCCGTGGGTCGCCAACGTGGCGCGGGCTTGGGTGGTGGCAATGATGAACGCGAACAAACACTGAACCAGATGCTGGTGGAGATGGACGGCTTTGAGACCAATGTCGGCGTGATCGTGGTGGCTGCCACCAATCGCCCTGACATTTTGGATTCAGCCCTGTTGCGCCCAGGCCGCTTTGACCGTCAGGTCTATGTGACCCTGCCCGACATTCGTGGCCGCGAGCAAATTCTGAACGTTCACATGCGCAAGATACCCGCCAGCCAAGACGTCAACCCGGGCATCATTGCACGCGGCACACCGGGCATGAGCGGTGCGGATCTGGCCAACCTGTGCAATGAAGCGGCCTTGATGGCGGCACGTCGCAATGCACGTGTGGTGGAGATGCAGGACTTCGAGAAAGCCAAAGACAAAATCCTCATGGGCCCCGAGCGCAAGAGCATGGTCATGCCGGAGGGTGAGCGCCGCAACACGGCCTACCACGAGTCCGGCCACGCGCTCATCGGCAAGTTGCTGCCCAAATGCGACCCGGTGCACAAGGTCACCATCATCCCGCGGGGTCGTGCCCTGGGCGTCACGATGAGCCTGCCCGCGCAAGACCGCTACAGCTATGACAAAGACTTCATGCTCAACCAAATCAGCATGCTGTTTGGTGGACGCATTGCCGAAGAAGTGTTCATGCACCAGATGACTACCGGCGCCAGCAACGACTTTGAGCGTGCGACGCAAATCGCCCGCGACATGGTCATGCGCTACGGCATGACGGACGCGCTTGGCCCCATGGTGTATGCCGAAAACGAGGGCGAGGTCTTCCTGGGCCGCTCGGTCACCAAAACCACCAACATGAGCGAGAGCACCATGCAAAAGGTGGACGCTGAGGTTCGCAAGATCATTGACGAGCAATACGCGCTGGCGCGCAAACTAATTGAGGAAAACAGCGACAAGATGCATGCCATGGCCAAGGCCTTGCTGGAGTGGGAAACCATCGACAGCGAGCAGCTTGACGACATCATGGCGGGCAAGGAGCCACGCGCGCCCAAAGACTGGACACCACGCACACCGACCCAAGACGGTGGTAATGGTTCTGGTGGCACACCTGCTGTGAAGACCGAGCCAGCACCCACGGTGGCCTGATGTGTGGCTTGAGCTGAACTCAAGCTGATATTTGAAAAACGGGGCATTGCGCCCCGTTTTTCTTTGGACCTTAGCAAAACCCCACGCAAACTCCAAGCAAAGTGTGATCTCCCATGTTGTGGCAAACCTCCAGCTTCTCCATTGACCTGAATCGCCCGCAGGTGATGGGCATCGTCAACGTCACGCCAGACTCGTTCTCTGACGGCGGCGCTCACGCATCAACCTCACAGGCCTTGGCGCATTGCGAACAACTACTGGCACAGGGGGCTGACTTGCTGGACATTGGCGGTGAATCAACCCGCCCCGGTGCGACGCCACTGCCACTGGATGAGGAGTTGAAGCGGGTACTGCCCGTGGTGCGTGAAGCCGTCAAACTGGGTGTGCCGATCTCCATCGACACCTACAAACCGCAAGTCATGCAAGCCGTGCTTGACTTAGGCGCGGACATCATCAACGACATCTGGGCCTTGCGCTGGCCTGCACCATCTGGTGGGCCGACAGCGCGATCCGTGGTCAGCCAACACCCCCGCTGCGGCGTGTGCCTGATGCACATGCACTTGGAGCCCCAGACGATGCAGCTCAGCCCCATGGAGGGCAATGTGGTGTCGCAAGTGCTCCTATTTTTAGAGCGAGTAACGCAGGATTTGCTTGACCTAGGCGTAGATAAGTCTCGCATTGCTATCGATCCTGGCATCGGTTTTGGCAAGACGGTCGCGCAAAACCTCAGCTTGTTGGCGCGTCAACGTGAGTTACTGGCGGTGGGCTACCCTGTGCTGGCGGGCTGGTCTAGAAAATCTTCGCTGGCGGCAATAGTCGGTGTTTCATCCACACACGCAAGTACAGACGGCACGCAAGATCGGCTCATCCCGAGCGTGACGGCGGCGTTGCTGGCGGTAGATCGAGGCGCACGCATTGTTAGGGTTCACGATGTGCGTGAAACCGTTCAAGCACTGAAGGTCTGGAGCGCGGCATTGAACCCCCTAGAATCGAGCGATTCCATACCTAGAGGTGACACAACATGAGCAGAAAATACTTTGGCACAGACGGCATTCGCGGCACGGTGGGTCAAGCACCTATCACGCCCGACTTTGTGCTGCGACTGGCCCACGCAGTGGGGCGGGTTTTGAAGCGAACCGAAGCGCGCCCTACGGTGTTGATCGGCAAAGACACTCGCATTTCGGGCTACATGCTTGAGAGCGCCTTGGAGTCCGGCTTCAACTCGGCCGGGGTTGATGTGGTGTTACTCGGGCCTTTGCCCACGCCCGGTGTGGCCTACCTGACACGCGCACAGCGTGCCTCTTTAGGGGTGGTCATCAGCGCCAGCCACAATGCCTTTCCCGACAATGGCATCAAATTTTTCAATGCACAGGGGGCCAAGCTGTCGGATGCGTGGGAGGAAGAAGTAGAAAGCGTCCTGGAAGAGGAACCGGTGTGGGTGGATTCTTCTCACTTGGGCCGCACGCGTCGCCTGGATGATGCCGCCGGTCGCTACATCGAATTTTGCAAGAGCACTTTTCCCACCGACCTCACCCTGAAAGACTTGCGCATTGTGGTGGATGCTGCCCATGGCGCGGCCTACCAGATTGCCCCCATGGTATTCCATGAACTCGGGGCCGAGGTGGTGCCTATTGCCTGTGCGCCCGATGGTTTGAACATCAACGACAACGTGGGAGCAACCCACCCCCAGGCGTTGGTGGATGCGGTTAAAGCGCATCGCGCTGATTTTGGCGTATCTTTGGACGGGGATGCCGACCGCTTGCTCATGGTGGACGGTGCTGGACGACTCTATAACGGGGATGAGCTGCTCTATCTGATGGTGATGGCTCGCCTTGAAAGCGCGGCTCGACCGGGTGGCAACAGGCGCAACCCTGTGATCGGTGTGGTTGGCACACTCATGACCAATATGGCGATTGAAGTCGCCCTCAAGGCCAGAGGTGTGCAGTTTGTACGCGCCAAGGTTGGCGACCGATATGTGCTCGAAGAGCTTGAGAAAAACAAATGGATCCTTGGTGGCGAAGGTTCTGGCCATCTGCTGGCTTTGGACAAGCACAGTACGGGGGATGGTTTGATCAGCGCCTTGCAAGTTCTGCATGCTTGCGTGGGTGCCAAGAAGACCTTGTCCGAATTGCTGGTTGATGTGACGCTGTTTCCGCAAACACTCATCAATGTGCGCCTGCAACCCGGTCAAGACTGGAAGAGCAACGCCAAACTCGCCGCGGAAACATTGGCAGTTGAGTCGGAGTTGGGCGACAGCGGGCGTCTCCTGATCCGCGCCAGCGGCACCGAGCCGCTCGTGCGTGTGATGGTGGAGGCGCGTGATGAGCGGCAGGCCAAAGCCTGCGCGCAGCGATTGGCCGACGCGGTGAAAGGCTAGGCGTCTGGGTTGGGCCAGGTTTTCAGCAACGCACTTGTGCGAACTTTGGATTAACCCATGTCACCCTTGGTTTTGATACACGACGCAGTGCTGACCATGGCTCAATCCACCTGGGCCTGGTTTGCGGGTTGGTGGCGCATCGTGGTGCTGGGGGCCGAGTTGTTTGTGTTGGCGCTTTCCCCGCTCAGTTACCGGGGTGGCAGCCGCTTGAATATGCTGCACCACCTCTACCAAGCTACTGCACCCAGCTTGATGTGGTTCACCGTGCTGACGGCCACGTTTAGCCTGGTGCTCATTCGCATCGTGGTGGTCACTGCCGTCAGCTATGGCCTGTCGTTGTATGCCTTGGAGATGGTGGTGCGTGTGCTGGTGCTGGAGTTGATCCCGCTCACGGCTGCACTGTTTGTGGCGGTGCGCTACACCATCCCACGGGGGTCTGAGCTGTACAAACTGCGCACTCGCGGGGGCTTTGAGCACCTGCACCAGCGCCACCTAGACCCCATTGCCTACGAGTTGCTGCCCAGCGTGTTGGCCGGTGTGTTTGCCGTGCTCATGCTGGCGGCGATGAGTTGTGTGGTGTCATTGGTGCTGGCTTACTTCACGGTGTATGGCTTTAGCACCTCGGCATTCATGGTTTACACGCGAACGGTGGGCCAAATTTTCAACCCAGAGGTGACGCTGATCTTTGTGCTTAAAACCGTCTTTTCAAGCTTGGCGGTTTCGTTGATTCCGGCGGGCATTTCTTTGCAAGATATGCCGCGCGAGTTGTCCCGAACCAGTGTGGAGCTCCAGGGCCTCATTCGCATGTTTGCCGTTTTGTTGTTGATCGAAATGGCCTCTTTGCTAGGCAACTATTATTGACCCTCACCTTTAAGTCATCACCTATGTCCGTACCCCCCGAGTCGCCCCCTAGCTTGCCGCCCGAAGTTGTCACGCCCGTCAAGCATCTACAGGCCAAGGCTGCACTGTTGCTGGGCCTCATGCTGCTGCTGGTTACAAGCTCCGTCCTGTACCTGATGTACGCGCGTGGTGCTTTTGAGCAGACGCAGCGCCTGGTCTTGATGGCCGACAACTCCGAAGGCGTGAGTGTGGGCATGAGCATGACGTTTGCAGGCTTTCCCATCGGCCGCGTGCGCCGGGTTGAGTTGTCTGATGAAGGTCGAGCTCGAATTTTGATGGATGTGCCCAGTGCTGATGCGCACTGGCTACGCCAATCCAGCGTGTTTACCTTGGAGCGCGGCTTGGTGGGTGGCACGCACATTCGCGCCTTCACTGGTTTGTTGACCGACAAACCGCTAGAAGATGGCGCGCTGCGCGAAGTGCACCGGGGTGACGCGGCAGAGGCCATCCCCTTGTTGTTGTCATCGGTGCGCGAGGTGGTGACCAATGTGAGCGCCATGACAGCGCAAGATGGTTCACTGCGCAGCACGCTGCGCAACCTCAGAGAAGTTACCGACAAGCTCAAAGGCCCACAAGGCGCCTTGGGTGTGGTGATGGGCAATGAGGCTGATGCCCACAAAATTGTGGAGGCACTGAACCGCAGCAATGCATTGCTGGCCAAGGTGGACGGTTTGGTGCTCAAGGCCGATGGCTTGGCCGCCAAGGCCGACGCGCAAGTGTTTGGCCCCAAAGGCGTGATGACAGACACCCAGGCCACGGTGCAGCAGCTCAACGGCTTGTTGGCCGACGCCCGCAACAGCTTGAAAAAAGTGGACGGTGTTTTGGTCGAAGCCCAAGCCATGGCTGTCAACGCCAAAGAGGCCACGGTGGACTTGGGCTCCTTGCGCGGCGACGTTGAAGCCAGCTTGCGTAAGGTAGAAGGGCTGGTCAATGAGATCAATCGCAAATGGCCGTTTGCCCGCGACACGGAGTTGAAACTGCCATGAAGTCAGACCATTTTTTCAAGCCGCTCACAACATTCACGCCGTTCTCAATGCTCACGCCGTTCACCCTGAGATTGTCGAAGGGTTGGGTTGCCGCTGCATTTTTGGTCGGCTGTAGCAACACACCGCCCCAGCCCGACTGGCAGATGAGCGCCAAAACCCATCTGGAGCACGCCGTTGACGCTTACCTGTCTGGCAATGACCGTGTGGCCACCAGCGAGTTTGAGCGAGCCCGTGCCGAGGTGGCGCGCACCGGTCGCCCCGATTGGCTCGCTCGCGTCGAACTCGTGCGCTGTGCCAGCCATGTGGCCAGTCTTGATGTGGCGCCTTGCACAGGCTTTGAGGCTTTGCGCCGTGACGCCGCCCCGGCAGAACAGGCTTATGCCGATTACCTGGCGGGCCGTGCACAGCCGAAAGACGCGGAGTTGCTACCTAGTGCCCACCGGGCCGTGGCGGGGGGCGCAGTTGTGTTGCCTGAGGGTGGGGATGCCTTGAGCCGCCTGGTGGCTTCTGCCGTCGTGTTGCAGACCGGCAAGGCCAGCCTGGCCCTGGTGGCGCAGGCGGTGGACGCGGCTTCGACTCAAGGCTGGCGTCGCCCCTTATTGGCTTGGCTGGGCGTGCAGCTCAAGCTGGCAGAGCAGGGCGGGGCAGCATCAGAGGCAGACCGCATTCGCCGCCGCTTGGCCGTAGTGCAGGGCAAGCCCTGAACTAAGCCTTTTTGAAAATAAGGCAGCGGTTGTTGGCCGGCATGGCCACATCTTCCAGCAGCGTTAAGCCAGCCTGAGCGGCCAGCGCGTTCACCGCTTCAAAGTCACGCAGACCGCGCTTGGGGTGGTCGCTGCGCAGCGAGACATCAAAACGGGCATTGCTGTCGCTGGTGAACTGTCCACCGTAGTTGAACGGGCCGTAAATGACCAGCAGGGCCTGCTCAGTCATCAGCGCGGGCAACTGGGCAAACAGGCGCTGCACCTCAGGCCAGCCCATGATATGCAGGGTGTTGGCGCTGTAAATCGCATCGAATTGGGCATGACCCACGGCTTGAGCCATGTCCATGTTCACGTCCAGCGTCAGGGGTGGGGGTGTATTGGCCAACGCCGCTTCATCCAGCCAAAGCCGGACACCGGGCAGGTTATCGGCTACGTCAGCACATTGCCAAGTCAGCTGGGACAGGGCTTGCCCAAAATGCACGGCATGCTGGCCGGTGCCGCTGCCGATTTCCAGCACCTGGTGACGGTCAGAGAAGTAACGCTGTAGCACCGCCAGAATCGGTTCGCGGTTGCGCTCACAGGCGAGTGAAAAGGGTTTGCTTGAGGGTGCGGTCGTGGTCATTAATTTCGAGCATACCCCAGGCGGTAGGCGGTGACGCCTTCCAGGCGCGCCATCTCCAGCGCCAGCTCGGCAATCGGCCCCATTTTTTGACGGCTGTGCGCCACGGCCACAAAATTCCACTCCGTACACGCGTCCTTGCAAGAGATGGAGATCGTGCCACTGGCCACGTCATAACCCCGCTGCTTCGCCACGCCCCTTAAAGCGATCTCATCGGGGTTCACCCCTTCCTTGAATTTCAAATAGATGGCCACCGCTTGCCGTGACGGCAACCACGCTTCGAGCTTCGAAATCCAAGCCATGCAAATCGCGGTCAACACCGCCAGTGCAATGGCCGCGACATAAAACCCGACGCCCACCACAATGCCAATGACGGCAGCCGCCCACAGCGAGGCGGCGGTGGTCAGGCCGCTGATGTTGAAGCCCTCCCGCATGATGACACCTGCACACAAAAAACCGATGCCCGAGACGATGCCTTGGATCACCCGCGTGGCATCCGTGCCACTGGCCACAATGTCTGTGCCGCCAAACCAGGCGGAGGAGTAGCCACTGATGACTGTCAGCGCGGTTGCGGCCATGCACACCAGCCCATAGGTGCGCATGCCTGCCGCGCGGCCATGGTAGGAGCGCTCGTACCCGACCAGCAGGCCCAGCAACATCGAGCCCACCAGGTGCATGAGCACCAGCACATTGGTGGCCAGCACCGGGCCAGACCAGAAGCTGGCAAGTGTTTCAAATGACGGCATGAAGCGTCCTCCTACCCATTGGGGTTGACGCCCGATTTTTGATGCTTTGTGCCGGGATTTAAAGCTGGAAGTAGGGGGTGGAACGTGCGTGTAAGCAAGGTTTGATGCGGATGAAGCCGGCATCGTTTCTGATGCGTTGCCATTTAACTTGCCCTTTAACTCAGTGAGGATGAGCGCAAAACCTTACACTAGCGGGTTAACCCCCAGCCCCCATGAACGCCCCCATCGACGTCTCCTTCTTCGCCCGCGCCGCCAAGCCGCTGTCAAGCTACCGCCCTTACTGGGCCAAGCGCTTTGGCACGGCAGGCTTTCTGCCTATGAACCGCGCCGAGATGGACAAGCTGGGCTGGGACAGTTGCGACATCATCATCGTCACTGGCGACGCCTATGTGGATCACCCCAGCTTTGGAATGGCGGTGATCGGGCGCATGCTGGAGTCGCAAGGTTTTCGCGTGGGCATCATTGCTCAGCCTGATTGGCAAAGCGCCGGCGCTTTCAAAGCCTTAGGCAAGCCGAACCTGTTCTGGGGTGTGACCTCGGGCAACATGGATTCGATGATCAACCGCTACACGGCGGATCGCAAAATCCGCAGCGACGACGCCTACACCCCTGGCGATATCGGTGGCAAACGCCCTGACCGCGCCGCCATCGTTTATAGCCAGCGCTGTCGCGAGGCCTATAACGACGTGCCCATCGTGCTGGGCGGTATTGAAGGCAGCTTGCGCCGCATTGCGCATTACGACTATTGGTCTGACAAAGTACGTCGCTCCGTGGTGGTGGACGCCAAGTGCGACCTGCTGCTCTACGGCAATGCCGAGCGTGCGATTGTCGAAATTGCCCATCGCTTGGCCGCCAAAGAGCCGGTGCAACACATCACCGATGTGCGCGGAACCGCCTTTGTTCGCCGCTCGGATGATGAAACTGCCCAAGGCTGGTTCGAGATTGACTCCACCACCGTGGACGAGCCGGGCCGGGTGGAAACTCACATCAACCCCTACCAAACCACGGCAGAGCAGGCTGAGGCCCAGGGCCAGACTTGTTCCAAAGATGATGCTCCCGCCCAAGGTGCAACCAACACGGGCGCATCGACCATGGGCGCGGCCATCCAGCCCCTGACCTTCATGCCCAACCCGGCCTTGTACGGCAAAGGCAGCGTCAAGGTTGCGCCAAGAGACCGCTCCGTCATCCGCCTGCCCAGCTTCGAGCAAGTCAAAGCCGACCCGGTGCTCTACGCCCACGCCAACCGCGTGCTGCACCTGGAGACCAACCCCGGCAATGCTCGTGCCCTGGTGCAAACGCACGGGGAGGGCGCAACCGCGCGTGACGTCTGGATCAACCCGCCACCGATTCCCTTGACCACCGCCGAGATGGACCTGGTGTTCGGCCTGCCCTATGCGCGCAGCCCGCACCCCACTTACGCGGACGAGAACGGCAGCCATGACGGCGCCACCAAAATCCCGGCCTGGGAGATGATCCGTTTCAGCGTCAACATCATGCGTGGCTGCTTTGGCGGCTGCACGTTTTGCTCCATCACCGAACACGAGGGCCGCATCATCCAAAGCCGCTCTGAAGACTCCGTGATCCAGGAAATCGAGGACATCCGCGACAAGGTCAAGGGCTTCACCGGCACTATTTCCGACCTGGGTGGCCCCACGGCCAATATGTACCGCCTGGACTGCAAAAGCCCCGAGATCGAGGCGGCCTGCCGCAAGCCGAGCTGCGTGTACCCCGGCATCTGCTCCAACCTGACCACCAACCACGACCCGCTCATCAAGATGTACCGGCGTGGCCGGGCGCTCAAGGGCATCAAGAAAATTTTGATCGGCTCCGGCCTGCGCTACGACCTGGCCGTGCAAAGCCCCGAGTACGTCAAGGAACTGGTGCAACACCACGTCGGCGGCTACCTCAAAATCGCGCCCGAGCACACCGAAAGCGGCCCGCTCACCAAGATGATGAAGCCCGGCATCGGCAGCTATGACAAGTTCAAAACGCTGTTCGAGAAGTTCAGCGCCGAGGCCGGAAAAAAGCAATACCTGATTCCCTATTTCATCGCCGCCCACCCTGGCACCAGCGATGCAGACATGATGAACTTGGCCGTTTGGCTCAAGAAGAACGGTTTCCGCGCCGACCAGGTGCAAACCTTCTACCCCAGCCCGATGGCCACCGCCACCGCGATGTACCACAGCAACAAAAACCCGTTGCACAAAGTCACCCGCGACAGCGAAACCGTGGACATCGTGCGCGGTGATAAACGGCGACGCCTGCACAAGGCGTTTTTGCGCTACCACGATTCCAACAACTGGCCGCTGCTGCGTGAAGCCCTCAAAGCCATGGGCCGCTCCGATTTGATTGGCAACGGCAAGCAGCACTTGAT
>CANCDA010000025.1 GCA_947374705.1 Comamonadaceae bacterium
CGCTAGAGCCGGTTGGCCGACGCACCCCCGTGCTGCGCAGGCGCGCTTGGTATCAACGATCTGTCATCGACGATGTTTTGATTTTTTTCATTCAAGGCGCTGTGACCATGAAATGCCCAAGCTGAGGAGCGGCAGAACTGATCCACGACACCCGCGAGATGCCCTATCTCTACAAGGGCGAAAGCACCACCATCCCAGCGGTGACAGGTGACTTCTGTCCTGCCTGCGGCGAAGTCGTACTAAACCGAGAACACGGTGACCGCTACAGCGAGTTGCTTGGAGCGTTCCAGAGGCAGGTGAACGCCGCTTACGTTGACCCGAGCTAGATCGCCAGGGTGCGTAAAAAACTCGATCTGGATCAGCGTCAAGCAGCCGACATTTTTGGTGATGGCGTGAACGCGTTTTCCCGGTATGAAAACGGCAAGACAAAATCCCCTTTGGGGCGGCGAATGACGCGCTATGGGGTCAGCCTCTGCGGAGGCATCCATACCTTCAGCTTCAGGGCTCGACAAGCGGCCAGTTGCCCGTTATCTCGCGTCGCCAGGGGCAGCTTGTGCAACTTGGCCAGATCGAGATAAACCCCGTCATAGACTTGGCACTTGATGCCTTTGGCAAAGTCGTAGAAGCCTCTGGCAGTTGACAAGTTCACGTCCACAGCCATGCTCAGGCTCTCCAGGAGCGAAAACATGCGCTGTGCAGCTCAGACGCCATCACGCAACTCACGAATGGCGGCGGCTCCTCCATTGAGGGGGTCTGGCTTGATGCGCTTGGTGGCTTTCACCAGAGCGTCCAGGGCTTTGAGCGCACGCGCACGGTCACCCTTTTGGATGAAAGTGATGTGCACTGCACCGGCGGCAATGGCTTCTTTGGGCATGCCAAAGACGGCGCAACTGGCCTCGTCTTGCGCCACGTTCCAGCTGCCCGCGTCGCGCAGCACGCGCGCGGTCGATGCGGCGTGTGGCCACCATCCGCACCCGCCTCTTTCAAAACCCAGTCAAAGCGTTAGACTAGACGAGCACAAAGGAGAAGCACTGGCTTGAAGGCTCCAAGCGTCTTGCGCCTCACTCGGCCGGTGTCGGCAAATGCAAGCGGACAAAAGTCTCCAGGTTCATGATCGGGCACTTGCTGGCCTGCTCAAACACCGTGGTCAGCGCCTGCAAATCTTTGTCACCTGACACCAGCACCTTGGCCTTTCCCGCGACAGCCAAGTGCATAAACGGCACATCCAGCGGGTCGCGGCAGTCGGGCACTTTGGGTACTGGGAAGGGAATGCGCACCACCTGGGTGTGTGGCAAATAATCGGCCAGCAATTCCTCCTGCTCCATCTTGGAAAGCCGAAACTTCGGGTATGCGAGTACCCGCACCAACTCTTGCGCGGTCGCCGTACTGGTCAAGGGCACAAAAACACCACGCTGCCAAGCCAAGCGCACTTGCGCGGCTGCGCCGCCGCCAAACACCAATGCCGATAGCACCACATTGGTATCCAGCACCACACGTAAGTGGCTGCTCATGCTTTGGATGCAGTTTTTCGAGTGATGTACTTGGCTCTTGGCTCTGCGGCCAAGGCGGGGGCGGGGGCGGGTGCCTGTGACCGAGCCCAATCCACGGCCTGCGTAATATCGGCGTCGCTCAAGTCAAGCTCTGCCAGCTTGGCCCGCACGGCGTCGCCACGCTGAATGCGGACTGGCGTCAAGATGATCTGCCCGGCGCGGGCCTCTACATCGAAATACGTCGTAGCACCCACGGCTTTCGTCACGCTCAGGGGTAGCGTGAGTTGATTCTTTGAAGTGATTTTGGCAAGCATGGTAAATTTAACAAAGTAAGGATTCCTTACTTTAATAAAATTTTTATTGCTTGTCCACGTTTGATTTCAATAGCCTTGGTTTTTCACTCAGGGCGGGATTTGAGAGCGCACGCCATTCACTAAAGCCGGTTAGCCGACGCGCCCCCCGTGCTGCGCAGGCGCTCTAGCAGCTTGGGCGCGATGGCGTGCAGGCTCAGCACCTCATGCACTGCACCGGCGGCAATGGCTTCTTTGGGCATGCCAAAGACGACGCAACTGGCCTCGTCTTGCGCCACGTTCCAACTGCCCGCATCACGCAGCACGCGCATGGCTTTGGCGCCGTCGGCCCCCATGCCGGTGAGCATGACACCCAGGGCGTTGGGGCCGACCACGCGCGCAGCTGACAAAAACAAGGGCTCGACCGAGGGCTTGTGGCGATTGACGGGTTCGCCGTCGGTCACGCGGGCGATGTAGTTGGCACCGGATCGCTCCACACTCATGTGCAAGCCGCCCGGGGCGATGTAGGCGTGGCCGGGCAGGATGCGCTCACCGTCGGTGGCTTCGCTCACGCGGATGCGGCACAGGCCATCTAGCCGCGCGGCGTAGCTGCGGGTGAAGCCGGGCGGCATGTGCTGGGTGATCATAACGGCGGGGCAGTCTGCGGGCAGGCCCATAAGTAAGTCTTTGGTGGCCTCGGTGCCGCCGGTGGAGGCGCCGATGAAGATGATTTTCTCGGTGGACAGGCGGCCCAGCGCGGTGGGCGGGGGACGTGGTGTGGGCGGGTGCTGCGCACCACCGGGGTGTGATGCCGGGTGTGCGGGCTTGCGCACCTTGGCCTGGGCGGCTATGCGCACTTTGCTGGTGATTTCTTCGCCTAGCAAACGCAGGCCGTCGGCCACGCCGATTTTGGGTTTGGCCACAAAGTCGATGGCACCCAACTCCAGCGCGCGCAGGGTCACCTCGGCACCGCGCTCAGTCAAGGTGGAGACCATCAAAACCGGCATGGGGTGCAGGCGCATGAGTTTGTCTAAAAAATCGATACCGTCCATGCGCGGCATTTCCACGTCCAACGTGAGCACGTCGGGGTTGAGCTCGCGGATCATCTCGCGCGCCACCAGCGGGTCAGCCGCTGCGCCGACACATTGCATGTCGGCCTGGCGGTTGATGATTTCGGTGAGCAGGCTGCGCACCAGGGCAGAGTCGTCCACCACCAGCACTCGTGTTTTGATCATGTTGGCCTCCTGCTTAAAACAAATCGACAGAGCCACCGCTGTGGACTGCAGGCATGGCAGTTTTGGCGGCTGCGCGCTCGTGTGCCAGCAACTCGGCCGCACGGGTGGGGGCCAAGCGCTTGACCATGGCTTTGCCATTGACCGGGAAGAAGCACACTTTGCGCGGGTAGATGTCGAGTACGTCTTGGCTGAGCACGGGGATACGCTCGTCCTTCAAATAGTCGAGCACAAAGCGGGTGTTGCGCTCACCCACATTCAGGCTGTCCATGCCGGCGATGACTTGCCCGCCGCCAAAAACTTTGGCCTCTAGCGTGCTGCGGGTGGCGCCGCGTTTCATCAGCTCGTTGATGAGCACCTCCATGGCGTAGGTACCGTAGCGGCCGTTGTCGCCCCCATCGCCGCCACCATGGGGCAGCATGAAATGGTTAAGCCCGCCGACGCGGGCCTTGCTGTCCCACAGGCAGGCGGCAATGCAGGAGCCCAGCGTGGTCATGATGAGGATTTCTTCGCTGTCCACAAAATACTCGCCAGGCAAGACCTTGACGGCTTCGCACTGAAACTGGGGGTCATACCAAAAGAAGGAGGCTTCACCGGGCTGGCGCGGCTGGCTTTTGAGCCAGTTCAGCACCGATGGGTCCCGCACGTCATCTTTGCGCAGCGCGTTGGAGGCGGGGTTCATAAGGGTGGCCTTGTTTTATTGACGCTTGAACGTGTTCTTGGACGCACACACTCACACCCGCTCATAAACGGTCTTGCCGCGCAAGCGGAAGAGGTCTCTTGAGGCGCTGAAATTTTCTGAGTGACCGGCAAACAGCAGACCGTGCGGCTGCATGGCGCGGTGCATGCGCTCCAGCACGCGGCGCTGGGTGGGGGCGTCAAAATAAATCATGACGTTGCGACAAAAGACGATGTGAAAGGGCTCGCCCAAAGACCAGCGCTCGTCCATCAGGTTGTGCGGACGAAACTCCACGAGGCGTTGCAACTCGGGCTTGACGCGGATGGCGCCGCTATTGGCCCCGTTGCCACGCAGAAAGTGGCGGCGCAGGCGCTCATCGCTCAGGCCGCGCGCGTCGGCCGCGTAAACACCGCGCTCGGCGGTGGCGAGGACTTTGGTGTCGATGTCGGTGCACAAAATTTTCACATTGGCATTGGCCCCCAGGGCTTCAGTGACGGTCATGGCCAGCGAGTAAGGTTCTTCCCCGGTGGAGGCGGCGTTGCACCACAGGCGCAGGTGCTGATCTTTGTGCTGGGCCAGTTCGGTGGCCAGCACGGGGAAATGGTGCTCTTCACGAAAAAAGGAAGTGAGATTGGTGGTGAGGCAGTTGACAAACTCTTGCCACTCCTGCTCGGCCCGTGCGCCGCTGGCTTGCTCCAGTGCATCCAGGTAGTCCCCAAAGGAGCTGTAGCCCACGTCACGCAGGCGGCGTGAGAGGCGGCTATAGACCATGGCGCGCTTGCCTTCGTGCAGACTAATGCCCGCGCGCTTGTAGATGAGCTTGCAGACACGGTTGAAATCGGTTGCGTCGAAATCGAACTCGGCTTCGCGGGGTTGGGCTAATGCGCTCATGGTGTGTCTGTGTCCAGGTTGGATGTAGATAGCCGCTCAAGGTCACAACGGTTCCTTTGGCCTGTATCGACAGTTTTTCAGGAAAGTTGACCGCTCAGGGTTTGAAAAAGGGCGCGCAGATTGGGCATTTCAGGGCCTTCCCGGTTATGGACTCGGTTTATCTTGGGAATTGAACCATTGACTTGGCACTCTCTCCAAGGGAGTGCTAATATCAGCGTGATTGACAAAAGGAGTCTTGGAATGAACGTTCAAACAGGTGCCCCTGCGACTGCTCTGACACTTGCCAACCCCTGGTCCCTGGTGCCGCCACTGGGCGACCTGAACGCCTATATCAGCGCGGCCCACCGCCTGCCCCTGCTCACGCCGGAGGAGGAGCAAACCTTCTCGCGCCAATTTCGTGAGCACAATGACTTGGACGCGGCGGGGAAGTTAGTGCTCTCTCACCTGCGCTTGGTCGTGTCCGTGTCGCGCCAGTACCTGGGTTACGGCTTGCCGCACGGCGATCTGATCCAAGAGGGCAATGTGGGCCTGATGAAGGCGGTGAAGCGCTTTGACCCCGATCAGGGCGTGCGTCTGGTGAGCTATGCCATGCACTGGATCAAGGCCGAGATTCACGAGTACATCCTGAAAAACTGGCGCATGGTGAAGGTGGCCACCACCAAGGCGCAGCGCAAGCTGTTCTTCAACCTGCGCTCCATGAAGCAGGGCTTTAAAGCCGACGCGGCCGACAACGACACCCACCGCAACACCTTGAGCGAGAGCGAGATCGACCAGATGGCCAAGACGCTCAAAGTCAAGCGCGAGGAGGTGATCGAGATGGAGACCCGGCTCTCGGGCGGCGACGTCATGCTGGACCCGAGCCCGTCGGACGACGGCGAAGACGCCTTTGGCCCGATTGCCTACCTCACCGACGCCAGCCACGAGCCCACCGCCTTGCTGGAGGCGCAGCAGCGCGATCTGATGGCCACCGACGGCTTGACCGCCGCCCTGGCCGTGCTGGACGCGCGCAGCCGCCGCGTGGTGGAAGAGCGCTGGCTCAAGGTGAACGACGACAACTCAGGCGGCATGACGCTGCACGAGCTGGCCGCCGAATACGGCGTGAGCGCCGAACGCATTCGCCAGATTGAGGTGGCGGCGATGAAGAAGATGAAGACGGCGCTGGTGCAGTACGCCTGATGCGCAGCTGAGAGAGCTGTTGATGCTTCGATATGCTCTTATTTTTATAGCTGCTTACGCAATATTTTCGCCAGTTTCAGCCGAGAACATCTCTAAAACGTTACCCCCATGGCCGACCAAGCCACTCCGAATCATGGTCGGCTTTCCGGCGGGTACCTCGCCCGACTTGGTGGCGCGTACCCTGGCCGAGCCATTGGCCAAGGCTCTGGGCCAGCCCGTGATCGTGGAAAACAAACCCGGTGCGGGCGGCAACATTGCCGCCGACATCGTGGCCAAAGCGACCGACCATCACACCATTGGCGTGATGATCAACGGCAACCTCACCATTGCCAAACTGCTCAACCCCAAAACTCCGTTTGACCCGGCCAAAGACCTGGCCCCGATCAGCTTGATTGGCACGGCCCCGTTGGTGCTGGCCGTGCCCGCCAACACACCAGGAAGCGCCGTGGGCGAGTTTTTAACCACAGCCCGCATGGCAGGTGCCAGTTGGAGCTACGGCTCCCCCGGCGTGGGCACGGTAGGCCATATCGGCATGGAGCTGCTCAAGAACCGCACCGGCATCAACGCCGTGCACGTGCCCTACCCCGGCTACCCGCAGGTGGTCACGGCCATGCTCGGCGGGCAGATTCAACTCTCGATGCTGCCGCCCGGCCTGGCCATGACGCAGGCACGCGCGGGCAAGGTCAAGGTGATCGGCGTGACATCGGCGGGCCGCAGTACCTTGGTGCCCGAGGTGCCCAGCTTGAGCGAGGCTGGGGTGCGCGATTTTCAACTGGACATCTGGAACGCCGTAGCAGGCCCTGCCACCCTGCCCCGCGCTGTGAGAGACCGCCTCTCAAACCTGATCAGCGAGATTGCCCGCTCACCCGAGGTGCGGCAAAAACTCTTTCAACAAGGCTGGCAGGTCGCAGGCACCAGCGCCGAAGGTCTGGCCAAACGCATGCAGGCCGACTACAGCGTACTGGGGAGGGTGATTGCGCAGCAAGGCATCAAGGCGGAGTAGCTGGGTAGTGGGGCGTAGTGACGCGGTGGCGTCAAGGCGCACCCAGTCACCTGGGCCTATTGCGCATCCAATCCGCCGTCTGAAAAAACGAATCCCGCAGGCGTGCGCGCAAGGGCTCAATCACGCCGGTGTCCCCCATGGCTTGGTCCATGCAGGCCAGCCACTGGTCGCGCTCCTGGATGCCGATGTCAAAGGGCATGTGGCGGGCGCGCAGACGGGGGTGGCCGAACTGCTCGGTGTAGAGCTGCGGGCCACCGAGCCAGCCGGTTAAAAACATGAAGAGGTGCTCGCGCGCACGCGTCAAGTCCGGGCCGTGGGCGGCGCGCAGCGCGGCGTAGGCGGGCTCCAGCTCCATAAGGTCATAAAAGCGCTCGGTCAGGGCTTTAACGCGGGCCTCGCCGCCTATCCATTCAAACGGGGTATCGAAAGGGGGTTTGTCTTGAATTTGCATATTGCTTTTCACTGCGCTGCACGGCGCAAAGTCTCCACCACCGGGCGCTGCAACACCGCGCGCAGCCCCCACCAACCTGCAGCCAGCGCCAGCACGGCCCCGGCCAGCGCGCCCGCCAGGGGCACCCACCACGTTACCGTCCACTCAAAGTTGAACACATAGTGCGCCAGCGCCCAGCCCACCGCCGCCGCTGCGAGCGAGGCCAAAAAGCCCGCCAGCAGCCCGACCCCGGCGAGCTCGGCACGCTGCACCTGGCGCAGCAGGCGCGCGCTAGCCCCCACGGCGCGCATGATGGCGAACTCTCGGGCGCGCTCCTCGCTGGTCGCGCTCACGGCGGCAAACAGCACGACCAGGCCCGAGGCGAGTGTGAACACAAAAAGAAACTCCACCACCCGAATCACCTGATCGAGCATGCGCTGCACCTGCGCCAGCGTGCGTGCCAGGTCCACCTGCGTGATGTTGGGGAAGCGCCGCACCAAATCATTGTCAAACCCCGGCGTGGCGGGTGCCTTAAAGGCACTGAGGAAGGTGCTGGGCACATCCGGCATTTGGCTCACCGGGTAAATCACGAAAAAGTTGGCGCGCATGGAACCCCAGTCCACCTTGCGCAGCGAGGTGATGGTGGACTCGCTCGCCACCCCGGCCACCTCAAAACGCAGGCGGTCACCGAGTTTGAGGTTCAGGGTTTTTGCAATGCCTTCTTCCACGCTGATCGCGTCTCGTTCCTCGTCTTTCCAGCGCCCGGCCACGATGGCGTTGTGCGCGGGTGGCGTGGCGCTGTGCGAAAGATTGAACTCGCGGTCCACCAGACGCTGGGCGCGCTCGTCCGCGTAATCTTTGGGGCCCACCGCCTTGCCATTGACCGCCACCAAGCGGCCACGGATCATGGGATACCAGTCGTAGCGCTGAACACCGCCCTCGCGCAGCGCCTGCTGAAATGCAGCCCCCTGCTCCGGCATGACGTTGATAACAAAACGGTTGGGCGCATCGGCCGGCGTGGCCTGACGCCAACTGCTGATGAGGTCGGTGCGCAACAAGACCAGCAACACCAAGGCCAGCAGGCCCACCGCCAAGCTGCTGACCTGCACCACGGCATAGACCGGACGGGCCGAAATCTGCCGTGTCGCCAGCACCAGCCAACGCGGCGCCGTGGCTTCGTTAACAAGTCGCCGCAAGCCCTTGACGGCCAGCCAACTGAGTGACGCAAACACAGCCACCGCCCCCGCAAAGCCGCCCACCGCAATCAGGCCGAGCTTGAGGTCGCTGCTGGCCACCAGCAACAGGGCGGCAAAACCCGCCACGCCCAGGGCCAGAACCCCCAACGAGAGCGGTTTGAGCCCGCCCACATCACGCCGAATCACCCGCAGCGGCGGTACCTGCGCCAGTTGCAACACCGGCGGCAAGCCAAAGGCCAGCAATAGGGTCAAGCCCATGCCAAAGCCCAGCAGCACCGGCCACAAGCTGGCCGCTGGCAGCGCCGTTTCCACCAGACCCGACAGCAGCACGACAAAGCCCAGGTGCACCGCATAACCCGCCAGCACGCCCACCGCGCTGGCGGCCAAGCCAATCAATAAAAACTCAAAGCCATAGCTGCGCGCGATGGTGGACTGGCTCAAGCCCAACACCCGCAGCATGGCGCAGTCGTCCAGATGGTTCAGCGCAAAACCACGCGCCGCCAGCCCCACGGCCACCGCGCTCAACAGGGCTGATAGCAGTGCCACGAGATTGAGAAATTTTTCAGCCCGCTCCAGCGTCTGGGCCATCTCGGGGCGGCCACTCTCTAGCGACTCCAGGCGCAGGCCTCGGAGTTGCTTTTGCTCAATGTCTTGCGTCGCTCCTTGGGTGAACGCGGCCACCGCCTTGTCGCCCCCCGCCACCGCCAGACGATAGGTCAAACGGCTGGCAGGCTGGATCAAGCGCGTGGCGGCCAAGTCCGCGTCATTGAGCATGACGCGCGGTGAGAAGTTGATGAAGCCCGTGCCCCGGTCAGGCTCGATCACGATCACGCGGGCAATGCGCAGCTGAGCATCGCCCAGCAACACGTCGTCGCCCATCTGCAAACCCAGCGCCTCTAGCAGCGGTGCATCGACCCAGACCTCACCCCGGGCCGGAATGTCACGCGTGCTCGCCTCAGGTGCGCCCGGTGCCGTGCTGAGCGTGAGCGCGCCGCGCAAGGGGTAGCCCGACTGCACCGCCTTCAAAGCCACCAGTTTGCTCGCCCCGCCCTTGTCATCTGGCGCGCGCGCCATGGTGGGAAAGCTGACCGAACTCGCAACATTCAGCCCCAGCCCTTTGGCACGCTGGGTGAAATCAGCCGGGGGCACGTTGTCGCTGACGATGACGGCGTCCCCACCCAAGAGTTGCCGCGCATCGCGTTGCAAACCGCCTTTGATGCGATCTGCGAAGAAGCCCACCGAGGTGAGTGCGGCCACGGCCAGGGCGACTGAGAGCAACAGCACGCGCAGCTCGCCCGAGCGCAGGTCACGCCAGAGGGTTTGCCAGCCGAGTTGCCAGAAGGGCAGCGTCTTGTCAGCCATGCTCTACCAGCCGACCTTCCACATACTTATGCAGAAGACTGGCGATCAGCGTTTGATAAGGAAGGCCTTCACTCAAGGCGCGCTTTTGAATCGAGCGCAGGTCTTTGGATGAAATACGGATATTGATCCGGCTGTCCTTTTGAAAGGTAGCCGCCGCATAGTCCTTGTGTTTCTTCAATTCGGATTTCAAGTTGGGCACGGACTTGAGCCTGCCCGACTCAAAAGCCTCAACAATTTCCAGTTCTTCAGCATCAAGTTTCTTCATTGGGGCCACCTACATACTTTTTTGTAGCTTTGCGATTGGGGATGATGGTTTTCAGAAATATTTCTGTTTCAGTTTCTACGAACGGCACCAGATACGCGTACCCCTCTATGACAACGATCGAGATTTTTTGATTGGGGTAGCGCTCTTGGTTGGGATGGTCAAAAACATCGACCTCTCCCCCCGTCTCTATGTGAAACACCACATCCTCAAATCCGACACCACGTTCTTTTTTGAGTTGTGCATTCTTCTCAGGGTTCCACGTGTAGTGCTTCATCAGTTGCATGATAGCGCACGATGTGTGCCTTGTGTGACCAGGGGGAATGCCGGATTTCGCTTTGGCGGGCGGGCTTGTGTCGGGATGTGCGCCCGACAGCGCAGTAACTTTTTTTTGCTTCGCCAAAAGAAAGTTACCAAAGTTCACGAAGTGGGAGTTTGCTCACTTCGCGCATCGAAGTTATGCAAACGCCAAAAGGCGAGCCGGATTCGTCGTCCCTTCGCTACGCTACAGGCACGCTGCGTTGCTCAGCTTGGGCGGGGTGGCGCGCGAACTCGCTGCGCTCAAACATGCGCGCCCCCTGATCCGCGCAAGGCAGCGCGAAGCGGCCCTGTCTTCGGCTCGCCTTCTCTTTGCCTACTTTCTCTTGGCTCGCCGAGAGAAAGTAGGTCGCCTGCCGGGGCGAATCCCGGCTTCTTTGAACGCAAACCGTCTGCAAAATCGAGCACTCAACCCATTGCGCAGTCGGGCGCAAAACCCCGACACCACAAGTCACACCACAACCGGTTCCGCCTCCAACAAAATCCCAAACCGCTCATACACACTGGTCTGTATCGCCTTGGCCAAGGTCATCACCTCGCCTCCGGTAGCCCCATCAGCGCCAGAAGAAGAAACACCCCGGTTCACCAGCACCAGCGCCTGCTTCTCGTACACCCCCGCCTGCCCGACCGACTTACCCTTCCAGCCGCAGGCGTCGATCAGCCAACCGGCTGCCAGCTTCACGCGGCCATCGGCCAGTTGGTAATGCACGATCTTGGGGTCGCGCGCGATGATGTCGGCGCATTGCTCAGGGGTGACGGTAGGGTTTTTGAAGAAGCTGCCGGCATTGCCGATGACGGCGGGGTCGGGCAGCTTGGCGCGGCGGATTTCGCAGATCCAGTCAAACATCTGCTGTGCGGTGGGGTGCGTCACCCCGGCTTGGGCTTGTTTTTTTTCGATGTCCAGGTAGCCAAGCACCGGCTTCCAAGGCTTGGGCAGGCGAAAACGCACGCTCGTGATCAGGGCGCGCCCAGCCAGACCAAAGCCGACAGGGCGCAACACTTCGCCCCCCGCAGGCCGACCCGAGGCCACATCAGCAGGCGCTGCGGCGTGTTTGAACACCGAGTCGCGGTAGTCAAACGCACATTGCGCGGCATTGAGCGTGAAGGTCTGCCCGGTCTGCAAATCCACAGCATCCAGCGACTCAAAGCGGTCTTGCAGCTCCACACCATAGGCACCGATGTTTTGCACCGGTGCCGCGCCCACCGTGCCGGGAATGAGGACCAGGTTTTCCAGCCCCGGCAGGCCCTGCGCCAGCGTCCAGGCGACAAAGTCGTGCCAGTTTTCGCCCGCACCGGCCTCTACCACCCAGGCGCGCGGGGTGTCTTCCAGCACGCGCAGGCCCTTGATCTCGACCTTGAGCACAACGGCTTTGACGTCCCCGGTGAGCACGATGTTGCTGCCCCCGCCCAGGATGAATTTGGGGGCGGCTTGGAGCACCGGGTCGGCAAGCACCTGCACCACATCCGCCGCGCTGGTGATGCGCACCAGGGTGTGCGCCTTGGCCACGATGTGAAAGGTGTTGAAGGGCTGGAGGGGGACGTTTTTCTCGACTAACATTGCCCGATTCTCTCACCTGAACTTTTTTGGAAATTTGCCATGCCCTCGTTCGACACCGTTTGCGAAGCCGACCTGCCCAAGGTCAAAAATGCGGTCAGCAACACCGCCAAAGAAATCGCCACGCGCTTTGACTTCAAAGGCACGGCAGCGGCCATTGAGATCAAAGAAAAAGAAATCACCCTGATCGGCGACGCCGAGTTCCAGCTTGCCCAGGTGGAAGACATCTTGCGCAACAAACTGACAAAACAAGAAGTGGACGTGCGCTTTCTGGACAAGGGCGATGTACAGAAGATCGGTGGCGACAAGGTCAAGCAGGTCATCAAGGTGCGCAATGGCATCGAGACCGAGCTGTCCAAAAAAATCCAGCGTCTCATCAAAGACAGCAAGCTCAAGGTGCAGGCATCGATTCAGGGTGACGCGGTGCGAGTGAACGGTGCCAAGCGCGATGACTTGCAAGCCGCCATGGCGCTGGTGCGCAAGGACATCACCGATGTGCCTTTGAGCTTCAACAACTTTCGCGATTGATGAAACACATCGCCGCGCTGCTCCTGGTCTGTGGCTTGGTCACGCTGGGCTGTAGTGCGGCCAACGCCCAGACCGTAGCTTTGGCGGGCGTGCTGGGCAATAGCGCCCTGCTGGTGATTGATGGCGGCACGCCCAAGAGCGTGAACGTCAGAGACATCTACCTCGGGGTGAAGCTCATCTCCCTTCATGACAATGTGGCCGTGGTGGAAGTCGCGGGCGTTCAGCGCACCTTGCGCATAGGCGAGTCCCCTGTGAGCATCAAAGGCCGACCAGGGGCCACCGATGGCGGCGTGGTCGTGCTGCACGCGGGTAGCCACGGCCACTTTGTGAGTGCCGGGCAGATCAACGGCCAAGCGGTTCAGTTCATGGTGGATACCGGAGCCTCGCTGGTCTCTTTAAGCGTGGCTGAGGCCGAACGCATCGGGCTCAACTACAAGGCCGGGCAGGTGGTGCGCATGAACACGGCCAACGGCGTATCCCAGGGCTGGCTGACCAAGCTCAGCTCGGTGCGCCTGGGCAGCGTGAATGTGTACGAAGTGGACGCCGTGGTGTCCTCCGGCGGCATGCCTTATGTGCTGCTGGGTAACAGCTTTTTGGCGCGTTTCCAGATGGTGCGCACCAATGAGCAGATGGTGTTGGAGAAGCGCTACTGAAGAAGCGCGCGACTCGACGCATCAAACTCAACTTTTCTTCGCCCCCAACTTCGCCTCTTTACCCGCCAGCAGGCGGTCAATGTTGAGGCTATGCCGCCACACCAGCAGCACGCCCATCACCGCCACCACCAACAGGCTGGCGCGGCTCGCTTGCCAAGCCACGCCGTCACCCAGCAGGTAGAACGCAGGCGCAAACACCGCCGCCACGATGGAGGCCAGCGACACATAGCGGAAGAAGAAGACGATGATGGCAAAGGTGAGCGCCGTGGCCAGCGCCAGCCAGGGGCTCAAGCCCAGCAACACCCCCAGCGCCGTGGCCACGCCCTTGCCACCCTGAAAGCGGAAGAACACGGGGTAGAGGTGGCCGATGAACGCCGCCAAGCCCACAGCGGCCAACGTGCCATCTCCCAAGCCATAAGGCGCGCCGTAGGCGGCGACCCAAGCCACCGGCAACCAGCCCTTGGCCGCGTCCAACACCAAGGTGACGATGGCCGCCGCTTTGGAGCCGGAGCGAAGCACATTGGTGGCACCTGGGTTTTTAGAGCCAAAGGTTCGCGGGTCATTCAAGCCCATGACGCGGCTGACGATGATGCCGAAGGACAGCGAGCCCAGCAGGTAGGCGGCGACTGTGGCGAGGAGGGAGTAGAAGTTTTGCACGTGCGTCTCCTTGTGTGAGCTTCGTTTTATTGCATCGGTTTTTATTGCGCCAAGTCCCGGTCTTCCCAGCGCAGCGCATCAATCGCGGCCAGCAGCTCAGGCGACAGGGTGGTGCCCCAGGTGTCCAGGTCTTGGTCCAGCTGCGCGATCGAGGTCACGCCGATGATGGTGCTGGCGACTTGCCACTTGGTGTAGCAAAAGGCCAGCGCCATTTGCGCCGGGGTGAGCCCGTTCGAGCGCGCCAGTGCGTTGTAGCGGCGGGCGCTGGCCAGGGCCTCAGGGCGGCCCCAGCGCTGCTTGCGCACGCTCTCGTACTTGGCAATGCGCCCCTCTTGCGGCGCGTCCGGCCCCATGGTGCCGTTGGCGTCGTACTTGCCGGTGAGCAAGCCGAAGCCGAGCGGCGAGTAACCCAGCAACGAGACGCCCAGGTGGTGCAGGGTTTCGTCCAACCCGTTTTCCACCGTGCGGTTCACTAGGCAGTAGGGGTTTTGCGTGGTGGCGATGCGCGGCAGGCCGTGCTGCTCGGCCAGGCGCACAAACTCGTGCACACCGTACGGGGTTTCGTTGGACAAGCCAATGGCCCGCACCTTGCCGGCCTTCACCAGCCGCGCCATCGCCTCTAGCTGCACCTCGATAGAACTGAGCGCGGGGTTCACCTTGCTCGGGTCAAAGTACACCGCGCCGAAAGACGGCACGTGGCGCACCGGCCAGTGGATTTGGTAGAGATCGATGACATCGGTTTGCAGGCGTTTCAGGCTGTCATTGCACGCGACTTCGATGTCCGCCGCCGTCAGGTCAATGCTGCCCTCACGCACCCAGGGCATACCGCGCGCGGGACCCGCCACCTTGGTGGCGAGCACTATTTTCTGGCGTGCACCGGGCGTCTTGGCGAACCAGTTGCCAATGATTTTTTCAGTGTCGTTAAAAGTCGTTGCCAAGGTGGGCACGGGGTACACCTCGGCGGTGTCGATGAAGTTGACACCGCGCGCCAGAGCGTGGCTCAGGATGGCGTGGGCGTCGGCCTCGGCGACTTGCTCGCCAAAGGTCATGGTGCCCAGGCAAATGGGGGTGACGTGCAGATCGCTCTGACCGAGTTGGATGGTTTTCATGATGAGTTGGGTCAATGGTTTGGAAGGCTTCGACAAGCTCAGCCCGAACGGGGGTTTCTGGCGAGCGGGGACTTATGGGATGACGCCAAGTTTACGTGCCCGCTCTTCCTCTTGGAGGCGCAGCACGCGGCGTTGCACTTTGCCGGTGGTGGTCATGGGCAGGGCGTCTATGAACTCAATCTCTTTAGGGTACTCATACGGGGCGAGCAAACTGCGAACATGGGCTTGCAGCTGGGCCGTGATTTCAGCCTCAAACTCAGCTGATGTTTTTTGATGACTTGCACGAGCAGCTGCAAAACCAGGCGCAAGAACAACATAGGCCTTGACCACCGCGCCGCGCTCAGCGTCCGGCTTGGGCACCACCGCCGCGTTGGCGACGGCCGGGTGTTTAACCAGGCAGTTCTCAATCTCACCCGGCCCGATGCGGTAGCCCGCCGCCTTGAACACGTCGTCAGCCCGGCCCTGGTACCAGAGGTAGCCGTCGGCATCACGCAAGGCCAGGTCGCCGGTGCGGCACCAATCCCCGGTGAACTTGGCTTGGGTGGCGGCCTCGTTTTTCCAATAACCGAGAAAGAAGATCGGGTCTGGCTGGCCGTGCACGTCAAAGCGGTTCAGCGCCACGTCACCGGGCTCACCCACCGCGCACTCAAGGCCGTTCTCATCAATCACTTTGACCTGATGCCCGGGATAGCCCTTGCCCATGCTGCCGGGTCGAGCAGGCCAAAAGATGGCGCAATTGCCCACGATGTAGTTGATCTCGGTTTGGCCGAACATTTCATTCACCGTGACGCCGAGTTCGCGTTGGCAGTAATCAAACACCGCATCACCCACCGCCTCACCCGCGCTCATGATGGCTTGCAACTTGAGTTTAAAAACTTCGCCGGGGTGGGGGTAGGCCTTCATCATGGCTTTGAGCGCGGTGGGGAACAAGAAGGTGTGCGTCACACCAAACTGCTGCATCAGCTCAAAAGCGACTTGCGGCGTGAAGCGCCCGTTGTAGGCCACGATGGGGCGGCCAAAGTAGAGCGTGGGCAGGAGAGCATCCATCAAGCCACCCGTCCAAGCCCAGTCTGCGGGAGACCAGAAAATGGCTTGACTTTCAGAGGAAGCCCCCATCCCAACCTTCCCCCAGCGGGGGAAGGAGCCATTCAATTCGCCGCCATGCTGCGCTCCCGCTCCCTCCCTCGCTGGAGGAGGGCTGGGGTGGGGGCTGAATCCAAACCAATTCTGACTGCACACAAAGCCGCTCAAATTGCCAATCAGCGCCCGGTGCGGCAACAGAGCGCCCTTGGGGTTGCCGGTGGTGCCGCTGGTGTAGATGAGGATGGCGGGGTCTGCGGCGCGAGTGTTGACCAGGGTGAAGTCTGTCGGCTGCTGGGCGAGCAGGGCGGTGTAGTCCAGTGCGCCATCGTTAAGCTCAGAACCCTCAGTGTCATCATCCGCCAGCGCACCCACCCCCAGCACATGGCGCAGCGCCGGGCAATCCGCTCGCAGCGCCAGCAGGCCCGCCGTTGAAGCCTCGTCCCCAATCGCCACCACGGCTTCGCTGTCTTGCAAGCGATAGGCCAGCGCCTCAGGCCCAAACAGCACCGACAGCGGCATGGCCACAGCGCCCATTTGCAGCACGGCGATGTAGGCCACGGCAGTCTCAAAACGCTGTGGCATGACGATGGCCACGCGGTCACCCCGCGCTACACCCAAGGCGTGCAAGGCCTGCGAGAGCCGGTTGGCTTGCTGCTGCAACTCAGAATACGTATGAAAAGTGGCCTCAGTCCCTGGAGAGCTGGCGTGAACAGCGACTCTTTTTGCGGCATCAGGTGCACGCGCCCAGCGACCACAACAGACCTCAGCCATGTTGAATCTCTCCGGCACGAGCCAACGGAAGTCTTGGTGAAGCTGGGCGTAGGGGTCGGGTGAGCGAGCTGAATGGGGATGACTGACGTTCACATCACGGGTGTTCAAGGTAGGCCTCCGATTGAGGCCTCGAATGTACCAAGACCGACTAGCGCGCGCAGCGTCTCTTCATCGTCGGCCACGGCGGCGATGGTGACGGCGTCATAACGGTCGTTCTCCAACAGCTCCAAATTCGCACCCGCCTTGGCCAGTGCTCGCAAGGCCGCGCGCTGGCGGGCAAATGCGGCCACATGCACGGGCGTGCGCCCATAGGCGTCACGGGCATTGAGGTTCACTGGCGCAGCGGTACGTGCGCTCAGCAGCTTGTCAATCACAGCCATATCCCCACTGTGTGGGCGGCATGCAGGCCGATGTAGCGCGCCACATCGGCCGCGCCAGGGGCCACTTGGGCCAACGCCATTGAAGCACCCAGGCCAAGCAAGACCAAGATCACTCGCCCGTACAACACCCGCAACAACACACACCCAAACCCACACCAATCATTCATGATGCACCCCCGTATGATGGGTCGAATGTACCCAATTCAAAGACCTTCATCCAGCGAATTCATCCCCGTGCGCCAACTGCACTACCACGTGCACTGCTGGGGCACGCCCTCCCCTGCCCTGCCCCCCCTGGTGCTGCTGCACGGCTGGATGGACGTGGGCGCGTCTTACCAGTTTGTGGTGGACGCGCTGAGTGCGGCTTTCACACCAGGCCGACTCATCATCGCCCCCGACTGGCGCGGCTTTGGCCTGACAAAGACGGTGGCGCAAGACAGTTTTTGGTTCCCCGACTATCTGGCCGACCTGGACGGCTTGCTAGACCACTACGCACCCGGCCAGCCCGTGGACTTGGTGGGCCACAGCATGGGCGGCAACGTGGCCATGATGTATGCCGGGGTGCGGCCCGAACGCGTACGCCGCCTCATCAACCTGGAGGGCTTTGGCATGCCTGCGACAAAGCCCACCCAAGCCGCAGGGCGCTACGCCCAATGGATGGACGAGCTCAAGCTTGTGCACCGGGGCACCATCGCGCTCAAGACCTATCCCAACTCAGCCGGCGTGGCCCAACGTCTGATGAAAAACAACCCACGCCTGAGCCAAGACAAAGCCGACTGGCTGGCCCCGCACTGGGCTCAGCCCAACGCACAAGGCCAGTGGGAAATTTTGGGCGATGCGGCGCACAAAATCGTCAACGCCAACCTGTACCAAGTGGACGAGCTGCTGGCCATTTACCAACGCATCACCGCGCCCACGCTGGTGATAGAGGCCAGCATCAATCAGATGGCCCAGTGGTGGCAAGACCGCTACTCCATTGCCGAGTTTCATGAGCGGCTCAAACACGTACCCCAGATGAGCCAAGCCACAGTCACTGATGCGGGCCACATGCTGCACCATGACCAGCCGCAGCAGGTGGCCGTTTTGATTGAGGGGTTTGTGTCATCCAGCTTCTGATATTTGCATTACTAGCGCATTACTCGCAGAAATTTTCTGTCGAACTCAACCCCGCTTTTGCAGCAAGCCCCCATCCACCGGCAACAACACCCCCGAGATATACCGCGCCTCATCCGAGGCCAAAAACAGTGCTGCATTGGCAACGTCCCAAGCACTACCCCTGAAGCCCATGGGCACGAGCGCATCACGCTCGGCCCGGATGACGCTGACCGGGACACCCCGCTCCTGCGCCCGTCGGTTGATCGCCATGGGGGTGTCGATCAAGCCCGGAAGAATGGCGTTGGCGGCGTTCTCGATGGCGATGTGTTGCGTTAGCGCATTCACACCGGCTTTGGAGGTTTTGTACGTCACCGTGGGGCGTGC
>CANCDA010000026.1 GCA_947374705.1 Comamonadaceae bacterium
CACCCCGCCAACTACAAGGGCGTGGAGATTTACCAGTCCAGCTTTGACGACGGTGGCTCCAGCGTGAAGCTCAAAGCCCTGCCTATGAACGCGGCCACTCAACCCTTTCAGATTGAGGGCGTCATCGGCGGCTCATCCGAACTCACCAACGGCAGTGAGAAGTTGACGCTGGAGTACACCGCGCTGCGCGTGATGAACATCGAAAACCTCTCCGGCGGTGCGTCATCTGCGGTGGATGTGCGCAAGGTGGATTTGCGTGCGTCGGTGGAGCAGCGCCTGGGCGCGGCCAACAAGGCCGACGCCAAGAAAGTGCTGCACAACGTGGGCCCCAGCATCACCTACAAGCTGCGTGACGCGGCGGGCCAAGCGCGTGAGTTTCACAACTACATGCTGCCGGTGGACTTGGGGGACGGCCTGCCGGTGTACCTGATGGGCCTGCGTGACACGCCGACCGAGGCGTTTCGCTACCTGCGCGTGCCCTCGGATGCGCAAGGCACGAGTGATGACTTCTTCCGCCTGCGGGACGCCCTGGCCACACCTGCGGTGCGCGACTTGGCGGTGCGACGCTACGCGGCTAAGGTGGTGGATGCCTCGCGGCCGGATCTTTTGCCCCAACTCGCCCAGTCGGCCGCACGTGCCTTGGCCTTATTTGCCGGTGGTGAGTCGGTGAATGCTGCATCGACGGGCAAGACCGTTGGCGGCTTGCAGGCGGTGGCCGACTTTATTGAAGCCAATGTGCCCGAGGCCGAGCGTGAACGCGCGGGTGAAGTGCTGATCCGCATCTTGAATGGCGCTTTGTTTGAGCTGACGCAAATCACGCGTGAGCGCGCCGGTCTCAAAGTCCTGGAACCCAATGAAAAAACCCAAGCCTGGATGACCCAGGCCGTGCTGGCGTTGAGTGATGCGCAAGCCTACCCGGCCCCTATGGTGCTGCAACTGGCCGACTTCACCCAGGTGCAGGCCAGTGTGTTCCAAGTCGCCAGAGCGCCGGGTAAAACCATTGTGTACCTGGGTTGCGCCTTGCTGATTTTGGGCATATTCGCCATGCTCTACGTGCGCGAGCGCAGACTGTGGATTTGGCTTGCACCCCAAGATGGGCAGACCCAGGCCACGCTGGCCCTGTCCACCAACCGCAAGACCATGGATGGCGACCGGGAATTTGTGCAGCTCAAAGAAAAATTGATTGGAACGATATGAATACTGCAACTCTCACCCTGAATCAGGGCTACTTCACGCAACGCAATGTGCTGGACTGGCTGTTTGCCGCCCTCGTGATCGCGGGTGGCTTATTTGCCTTTTCCACCTATAGCCAGGCCATGGATGTGTATGAAAAAGGCATCCTGTTCGGGGCCATGCCAGCGGTCATCGCCTTGGCTTGGTTCTGGCGGCCTTTGCGGGTTCTGCTGCTGGTGGTGGCGGGCTTTGCCTTGCTGGGCGTCATGTCCTACCATGGGCCAGAAGGCGGCAGTTTGGCGCGCGCCGAGACTGTGTTCTGGCTCAAGTACTTTCTCTCCAGCCAGTCAGCCATTTTGTGGATGAGTGTGCTGTTTTTCATGAGCACGGTGTTCTACTGGATCGGCATGTTTTCGCGCAAGCAGGGCGATGCCATGTCGCTGATCGGCTCGCGTCTGGCCTGGGTGGCCGTGGGCATGGCGCTGATCGGCACGCTGGTGCGCTGGTACGAGAGCTATTTGATCGGTGCAGATGTGGGCCACATCCCGGTCAGTAATCTGTACGAGGTGTTCGTTTTGTTTTGCTGGTTGACGACGGCCTTCTACCTGTACTTTGAAGACCAATACGAGACACGAGGCATGGGCGCGTTTGTCATGCTGGTGGTGAGTGCAGCGGTCGGTTTTTTGCTCTGGTACACGGTGGTGCGTGAGGCGCATGAAATTCAGCCCCTGGTACCTGCCCTCAAGAGCTGGTGGATGAAGCTGCACGTGCCTGCCAACTTCATTGGCTATGGCACCTTCTCGCTCTCGGCCATGGTGGCTTTTGCCTACCTCATCAAGAGCCAGGTGGGCGAGACACGCTGGCACAAGCTGGCACCGCTGTGGATTTTTGGCATCGTGCTGTGTTTTGTGCCGGTGGCCTTTCGCAAAAGCACGGCGGAGATTGGGGGCAGTTACTGGCTGGTGTACTTCAGCATCGCTACGCTGATCGTGGGTGGCATTTTGCTGGGCCGCCAGCGCATTGCCGAGCGTCTGCCTTCGCTGGAAGTGCTGGACGATGTGATGTACAAATCCATCGCCGTCGGTTTTGCCTTCTTCACCATTGCCACCGTCCTGGGGGCGCTGTGGGCGGCAGAGGCCTGGGGCGGCTACTGGAGTTGGGATCCCAAGGAAACCTGGGCCCTGATCGTCTGGCTCAACTACGCCGCTTGGCTGCACATGCGATTGATGAAGGGCCTGCGCGGCACGGTGGCGTCTTGGTGGGCGCTGGCGGGCTTGGGTGTGACGACCTTTGCCTTCATCGGCGTCAATATGTTCCTCAGCGGCCTGCACAGTTACGGTACCTTGTAAGAAATGGTGCTGTCCCAAGACTAACCCTCAACCCACACGGATTCAAAGGACTGCACCATGCTCATCAAAACCAACCACAGCGGCTTCGTTCACCCCGTCTCCAGCGAGATCACCTCCGCCGAGGTGTACCAATCGCGCCGTGAACTGCTGCGGCTGATGGCCACAGGGGCAGCCGGGGCGGCGCTGGCCACTTGGGCCGGGCGCGACGCCTTGGCGCAAGGGGCGGTGACCCGGCCCGGCAAGTTGGCAAGCCTCAACGCCACTCCTTCGGCGCTGAGCGGTGGCATGGCCCTCGACAAGCTCACCAGCTACCAAGACGCCACCAGCTACAACAACTTCTACGAGTTCGGCACCGACAAGGCCGACCCGGCTCAAAACGCGCACACTTTGGTCACTTCACCGTGGACAGTGGAGATTGAAGGCTTGGTGAAGAAGCCCGGCAAATGGGCGTTGGAAGACCTACTCAAACTCAGCGCGCAAGAAGAGCGGATTTACCGCATGCGCTGTGTGGAGGGTTGGTCCATGGTGCTGCCGTGGGTGGGTTACTCGCTGGCCGAACTCATCAAACGGGTGGAGCCCTTGGGCAGCGCCAAGTACGTTGAATTTGTCACCTTGGCCGATAAAAAAACCATGCCTTACGTGGGCTCGCGCGTGCTCGACTGGCCCTATGTGGAGGGCTTGCGCATGGACGAGGCCTTGAACCCGCTGACGCTTCTGACCTTTGGCATGTACGGCGAGGTCTTGCCCAAGCAAAACGGCGCACCGGTGCGCTTGGTGACGCCCTGGAAATACGGCTTCAAGAGCGCCAAGAGCATCGTCAAAATCCGCTTCACCGAGACCCAACCCGGCACGGCCTGGAACAAGGCGGCACGTAATGAGTACGGCTTTTTCTCCAACGTCAATCCCGCTGTGGATCACCCACGCTGGAGTCAGGCCTCAGAGCGGCGCATTGGTGAAGACGGGCTGTTTGCCAAGAAGCGCAAGACCTTGATGTTCAACGGCTATGAGGCGCAGGTGGCGCAGATGTATGCCGGTATGGATCTGAAGAAATTCTATTAATTTCGGCTACTGCGATGCGTCGCTACGCCGCAAGATTGATATGAACAAAATACTCCTTCACTCCGCCGCCAAACCACTGCTGTTTGCGCTGTCTTTGCTGCCCTTCGTCTGGCTGGTCTATGCCGCCTTCAGCAACCAGCTCGGGGCCAACCCAGCCGAGGCGCTGGAGCGCGCTTTGGGTGATTGGACTTTACGGTTTTTATGTCTGGTGCTGGCAGTCACGCCATTGCGTGTGATGTTCAAACTCCCGGCACTGGCGCGCATGCGCCGCATGCTGGGTTTGTTCGTCTATTTTTATGTGACGCTGCACCTGCTGGCCTACGCCTGGTTTGACATGGGCTTTGAGCTGGCCGACATCGCCACGGACATTGTGAAGCGGCCTTTTATTCTGGTCGGCTTCGTGGCCTTTGTGTTCTTGACACCGCTGGCCGCCACGTCTTTCAATCGGGCCATCAAAGCCATGGGTGTCCGGCGCTGGCAGGTCTTGCACAAGCTGGTGTACGTGGTGGCTGGCTTGGGTGTGCTGCATTTTTTCTGGATGCGCGCAGGCAAAAACAATTTTGCCGAAGTGGCGGTGTACGCTGCCATTTTGAGCACGCTTTTAGGTTGGCGCTTGTTTGATTTGATGAAGAAAAAACGGCTGCAGACCCATAAAAATAGGCGCGAACAGCTACTAAAAGCGTAGCAACTTTAGACGACATCTATCAATGTTTCACCGCGCATTTGGTCGGCCACACTTTCTCGCTGACGAATCACATGGGCCTGTGAGCCGTTGACCAGCACCTCAGCCGCGCGACCTCGGGTGTTGTAGTTGCTGGACATGCTCATGCAGTAGGCCCCGGTGGAGAGCACGGCCAACAGATCGCCGCTGTGCACGTTCAAAGCGCGGTCGCGTCCAATCCAATCGCCGCTTTCGCAGACCGGGCCGACCACGTCCCAGGTGCTGGGTTCGCCTTCGCGTGGGCTCAGGGGCACGATTTGGTGAAAGGCTTGGTACATGGCCGGGCGCGGCAGGTCGTTCATGGCGGCGTCGATGATGCAGAAGTTCTTCTGCTCACCGGGTTTGAGGTAGAGCACCTCGGTCAGGCACACGCCCGCGTTGCCGACCAGGGAGCGGCCGGGCTCGATCATAAGCTGGCGTTGGCCGTAGCCGCGCGCGTCCAGCCGGGCCAATAACTGGGCCCACAGCGCATCGGCGGGGGGCGGGAGCGCGGCCTCGTCCGGGTTGTTGTAGTCAATGCCCAGGCCACCGCCAAAGTCAATGTGTTCGATGGGGATGCCAGCGGCTTCAATCGCTTGCACCAGGTCAAGCACGCGGTCCATCGCGTCCAGGTAGGGGCCCATCTGCGTAATCTGCGAGCCGATGTGGCAGTCAATGCCCACCACTTGAATGCCGGGCATGGCCGCGGCACGCTGGTAGGTGGCCAGGGTGCGCTCATGTGCGATGCCGAACTTGTTGCCCTTCAGGCCAGTGGAAATGTAGGGGTGAGTTTTGGGATCGACATTGGGGTTGACGCGCAGGCTCAGGCGTGCGCGCTGGCCTAAGGACACGGCCACCTCGTTGAGCACGTCCAACTCGGCTTCGCTTTCCACATTGAAGCAGTGAATGCCGACTTCAAGCGCGCGGCGCATCTCTGCCCGGGTCTTGCCCACGCCGGAGAAGATGATTTTTTTGGCGTCACCACCGGCGGCCAGCACGCGCTCCAACTCACCGCCTGAGACGATGTCAAAACCACAGCCCGCTTGGGCAAACACCTGCAACACGGCCAGCGAGGAGTTGGCTTTCATGGCGTAGCAAATCTGGGCCCGGCGCCCGGCAAAGCCGCGTTGGTAGGCGGCGAGTGCGGCGAGCATGGTGGCTTTGGAATAGACGAACAAGGGCGTGCCGTGAGCTTGCGCCAGTGCGCGCAGGCTCAGGTCTTCAATCAACAACTCGCCGTCCCGGTAGGCGAGGTGGGTTTGAGCGGGGAGAGCTGGGAGAGCGGGTGTAGTCATGGGGCGGTGGGTTTGGACGTTGGGGTGGGCGCTGCGGGGCTGACGGGTGTTGCAGCTGCGGGCGCGGTCTCGAAGGGGTTGGCCGGTGTGAGCGTTTGCGGCAGCGTGGCACGCTGGGCGGCGGCGGGCTCGGTCGGCAAGTACAACGCACCGGGTTGACCGCAGGCGCTCAGACTGAGTACGCCAGTGGCAAGCAACAAGGTACGGACTAAAATTTGCTTTGTTTTCAACATCACGGAATTGTAATGACCGACATCGAATACCTGGATCGCGCTGAGCGTGTGTTGCGCGCGGTGGAGGCCAGTTGTGACCGCATCAACGATGAGAGCGATGCCGACATCGACAACCAACGCGTCGGCGGCATGATCACGCTGGTGTTTCAGAACCAAAGCCAGATCATCATCAACCTGCAAAAACCATTGCAGGAGATCTGGCTGGCGGCCCGCTCAGGGGGCTACCACTATAAATTCGATGGGCAGCAGTGGATGGACACCAAGGGGCAGGGCGAGTTCTTTGCCAGCCTCACGCAGTACGCCAGCGCACAAGCGGGGTGCGTATTGGATTTCTCCTAATCAGCTGAGGGCAGGGCTGGCCCGCTTTGCATTAGTTTTTGAACAAATCCAGGATTCGTTTCTTTTCATCCGCAGCGGGAAGGGCTTGCGCCGCTTCAGGTGCAGTAGGTGCGGCTTTGTCGTCATGACCTAGGCTACTGACGCCGCCAGCCTTGGCATACTCGTCGTAAAACCACTCGCCACCGACATTGACCACACCTTCTGGCACAGCAGGCTCGCTGACGGGAACGCCTTTGAGGGCTTGTTCCATGAAGCTGATCCAGACCGGCAGGCTCAGGCCGCCGCCCGTCTCTCTATCGCCCAGTTTGCGCGGCGTGTCGTAGCCGATCCAGGTCACGGCCATCAGCGTGGGCTGGTAACCGGCAAACCAGGCGTCCATGGAGTCATTGGTGGTACCGGTCTTGCCGTACAAGTCGGGCCGCTTGAGCGTGGCTTGCGCACGGGCGGCTGTGCCCGAGCGGGTGACTTCTTGCAGCAGACTGGACATGAGGAAGGCGTTGCGTGCATCAATGGCGCGCATGGTTTCGTCCTGTACCGGGGGCTGGGTCTGCACCAAGAGCTTGCCTTTTTGCTCTGTGACTTTAGAGATGAGCCAGGGGTTGACGCGATAACCCCCATTGGCGAACACGGAATAGGCCGTGGCCATCTGCATGGGTGTCACAGACCCAGCACCGAGGGCCATGGTCAGGTAGGGTGGGTGCTTGTCGGCCTCGAAGCCGAAACGGGTGATCCAGTCTTGCGCGTTTTGTGCACCCACGGCTTGCAGTACGCGAATGGAAATCATGTTTTTGGACTTGGCCAAGCCACGGCGCAGCGACATGGGGCCTTCAAAAGTGCCGTCATAGTTCTTGGGCTCCCAGGGTTGCCCGCCCGTCACACCCGCACCAAAAAACAGGGGTGCGTCATTCACGATGGTGGCGGGGGTGAACCCTTTTTCCAAAGCTGCGGAGTAGATGAAAGGCTTGAAACTGGAGCCCGGTTGTCGCCAAGCTTGGGTGACGTGGTTGAATTTATTTTTAACAAAATCAAAGCCACCCACTAAAGCTTTAACCGAGCCGTCACGCGGGTCGAGCGCCACAAATGCACCTTCGACCTCGGGGAGTTGGGTAATTTCCCAAGTGTTCTTCGGCGTTTTGGCAATGCGGATGATGGCCCCGCGGCGCAGCTTGATGTTGGGCGCAGCTTTGGCTGACAGGGCGGACTGGGCCGGGCGCAGTCCTTCGCCTGTGATGTCGATGGGTTCACCGCTTTGGCGCATCGCCACCACTTTTCTGGGGTCAGCGTCGATGACCACGGCAGACAGTAGATCGCCGTTATCCGGGTAATCTTCCAACGCGTCGTCAATCGCCTCTTCAAGCTCTGGGCCTGCCGTGGGGAGGGCTACAAATTTTTCAGGCCCCCGGTAAACCTGACGACGCTCGAAATCCATGATGCCCCGACGCAAGGCCTTGTAGGCCACGGTTTGGTCAGCTGCGCGGATGGTGGTGGTGACGTTGAGACCACGCGTGTAGGTCTCGTCGCCATACTGGGCGAACATGAGCTGGCGCACGGTCTCCGCCACGTATTCGGCGTGAATGCGGTTGGGGTTGCTACCCGTCTTCACATCAAGTTCTTGCTTTTTTGCGCTGGCGGCTTCTGCCGCAGTGATGAACCCGTTTTCCTGCATGCGCTCAAGGATGTGCAGCTGTCGGCTTCGGGCTCGCTTGGGATTGCTGATCGGGTTGTAAGCAGAAGGAGCCTTGGGCAGGCCCGCCAGCATGGCGGCTTCTGCAATGGAGATGTCTTTGAGGGGTTTGCCAAAATAAGTCTCACAAGCCGCTGCAAAACCGTAAGCACGGTTACCCAGAAAAATCTGGTTCATGTAGATTTCAAGAATCTGGTCTTTGCTGAGCATGTGTTCCAGCTTGAAAGTCAGCAAGATTTCGTAAATTTTGCGGGTAAACGTTTTTTCTGAAGACAAGTACACATTGCGGGCGACTTGCATGGTGATGGTGGATGCGCCTTGGCTTTTGGCTCGCCCCACATTGGCCAAGCCAGCCCGAATCACGCCCAGATAGTCCACGCCGCCATGCTGGTAGAAGCGCGCATCTTCAATGGCCAACACGGCGTTGATCATGACTTTGGGAATGTCTTGGATGGGCGTTAGGTTGCGGTGTTCTTCGCCGAACTCGCCCAGCAACTCACCCTCGACAGAAAACACCCGCAGTGGCAACTTGGGCCGATAGTCTGAGAGCGAGGAAATGTCGGGCAAGTTGGGGAAGGCCATGGCCAGCGCAATGGCAATCACGATCAACAGCGAGGCTAAACCTGCCAGCGCTAAACCGGCCATCCAGACGCCCAAGCGAAACAGCCAGTGGAATCGGCTTTGGGGGGAAGTTTGTCCCGTGCTTTCGGAGCTTGGGGTATCGGGCTTGGCGTGTTTGGACATAAAGACTGGGTTGGCTTCAGGTAGCTTGGCTTGTACCAAGATTATAAAAATGAGATACAAATCAGCCGCTTGGACGGCATCCGCATTTTGACAACTTAAAGACTTCCGAGGATTGGATATTTCTGAGTTGTTTCAGATACATACAAAACGTCTGCCTTTTACAACGTTAAGAGTAACTTGAAATGGAAAAAACCTTTGCAGAACAATGATCTTGCTGATAGCATTCAAGTGAATTCTTAAGTTCTATCGGCCTGTCGTAGGTCGCTTTCAGGGGATACGCTTGATCTCTTTGGGATCCTTATTTAACCGTCAACCCGAACCCCTGCTGGGTTTGGACATCAGCTCTTCCAGTGTGAAACTGGTCGAGTTGGGCCGCAATGCGGATGGCCAATACGTGCTGGAGCGGTGTGCCATCGAGCAATTAGAGAGCGGCTGGATCAGCGACGGCACGATCGTGAACTTCGACGAAGTCGCCGAAGCTGTGCGTCGCTTGGTTAAAAAAAGTGGGGCTAAAACCAAAAATGTGGCGATGGCTTTGCCGCCTTCCGCCGTCATCACTAAAAAAATTGTGCTTCCTGGCGGTTTAACAGACGCAGAGCTTGAGCTTCAGGTTGAAGCCGAGGCCAATCAGTACATCCCCTTTCCGTTGGAGGAGGTGAGTCTTGATTTTTGTGTCATTGGTCCTAGTGCGAACTCTCCGGGAGACGTTGATGTGCTCATTGCCGCGTCTCGTCGGGAGAAGGTGCAGGATATGCAAGGCCTTGCGGAAGCGGCTGGGCTCAAGCCGGTGGTGGTGGATGTGGAGTCCTACGCATCGCGGACCGCAGCATCTCGCTTGTTTGAGAGTCTGCCTGAGGGGGGAGCGGGTGCAATCGTGGCCTTGTTCGAAGTGGGGGCTTTAACCACGAGCCTGCAAGTTATTCGTGACGAAGAGGTGCTCTACGAGCGGGATCAGGCGTTTGGCGGTGCACAGCTGACGCAGTTGATCGTCAGTCAGTATGGGTTTTCGTTGGAAGAAGCGGAGGGCAAAAAACGAAGCGGTGATCTGCCCGATGACTATGAGAGCAGCGTACTGACTCCCTTTTTAGAAATCATGGTGCAAGAAATCAACCGTGCCCTTCAGTTTTTCTTCACCAGCACGCCGCACAACAAGGTGGACTACGTGATGCTGGCGGGTGGTGCAGCTGCATTGCCGGGTTTAACTGAAGCCGTGGTGCAGCAGACCACATTTGCGTGCCGCTTGTTGAACCCCTTTGAAGGCATGGAAATGGGCAGTGGTGTTCGACTCAAGAAGATGAAGCGCGAAGAGTCCTCTTACCTGACGTCCTGTGGATTGGCCATGCGGAGGTTTTTGCAGTGATTCTGATCAACCTATTGCCGCACCGAGAGGTTGCGCGCAAAAAACGGCAAGATGCTTTCAATGTCTCCTTGGCGGTGTCTGCCTTGCTCGGTGGATTGATTTCAGGGGTAATTTTCCTTTGGTATCAAGGGCAAATTGACAATCAGCAAAGTCAAAATCTAATGCTTGAAAATGAAATCAAGCTGTTGGATGGCCAAATCAAGGACATCGCGGGGCTTGAGTCCGAAATCGCCGCGCTGCGCGCCCGCCAACAAGCCGTTGAGAACTTGCAAGCTGATCGCAACCTACCCGTGCACTTGTTGACCGAACTGGTCAATCAGCTCCCGGATGGCGTCTATATCAATAGCATGAAGCAGGACAACCAAGCGGTGCAAATTCAGGGCGTGGCGCAGTCGAGCGAGCGGGTTTCTGAGTTGCTTCGCAATCTTTCGTCTAATACCCCATGGTTTTCCAAGCCGGAATTGGTGGACATTGTGGCGGGCAACATCACCTTGGGTGCGCGCGATCAGCGGCGCGTGGCGAACTTCAGAGTACGGGTACAACTTGTTCGGTCAAGCGAAATGCTGAAAAGTACTCAAAGTCCAGGTGCCATTCCCGTTGCTACAGTACCCGTCAAAAAATAACCCAGCAGAACCATGGCCATCTCTTTTTCTGCCTCTAATTTCGCTGAACTGAAAGACCGCGTTCAGGGTCAATTCACCAATCTCGACACCAAAAATCCAGCGGCTTGGCCAATGGTGCCGCGTAATGCTCTTTTTGTTGTGTTGGCTGTTGCCGTGGTTGTTGTACTTTGGTTTTTATGGCTGAGCGGCTCGGATGAAATGCTGGAGACCGAGCGGGCCAAAGAAGTACAACTGAGGGAGAACTACAAGACCAAATTGGTTAAAGCTGTCAATCTGGATGCCCTCACCAAACAGCGCGAACAAGTTCTGCAGTACGTGACACAGCTGGAAAAACAACTTCCCAGCAAGGCTGAAATGGATGCGCTTTTGTCAGACATTAACCAGGCGGGTCTGGGGCGTAGCTTGCAATTTGAACTGTTTCGACCTGGCCAGGTGGACGTGAAAGACTACTACGCTGAACTGCCGATCGAGGTGCGAGTCACAGGCCGATACCACGATATGGGCGCTTTTGCGGCTGACATTGCCAATCTTTCCCGCATCGTGACCTTGAATAACCTGGTTATTGGTCCCAGCAAGGATGGTGCTTTGACCTTGGACGCCACAGCCAAGACCTTTCGCTACCTGGCGGCTGACGAAATTTCAGCGCAACGCAAAGCCACCACAGGCAAAGGAGTTGCGAAATGAGTGGGCGACTTTTTGGGGTGATGACCCTTATTACGGCTGCACTTTTGGGGTGTGGTGCATCGAGCGAGGATGAGCTTAGGCAGTGGTTAACTGATCAGAGAAATCATACACACCCGCGCGTAGCACCCATTCCCGAGCCTAAACAGTTCAAGCCCGAGTCGTATGCCCAAGCGGCATCTGTTGAACCCTTTAGCAAAGAGAAGTTGGCGCAAGCCCTCAAACGAGATTCGGCGCAGACTTCATCCAACGTGGCTTTGATCTCTCCCGAGTTGGCCCGGCGCAAAGAAGCGCTTGAAGGCTTCCCCTTGGATGCGGTAACGATGGTCGGGAGTCTGACGAAAGAAGGTCGGCCTGTGGCGTTGATCAAAGTGGATAACTTGCTGTACCAAGTCAAGCCCGGCAACTACCTTGGGCAAAACTACGGTCGTGTGATGAAAATCTCAGAAACTGAAATCACGTTGCGTGAAATTGTGCAAGACGCGGTGGGCGAGTGGGTTGAACGCCCCTCGACTTTGCAATTGCAAGAGAGGTCGAAATGAAAAATCCTATGGCTACTAAGGCTAAATTTATGTGTCAGCGCGCTTTTCTTGCATTGGCCTTTGCGTTGGCGAGCGTCTCGTCTTATGCGCAAATCGCCATCGAATCGGTAAGTGGCTCTCTACAGGGTGGCGTTGAGGTGGTGAAGGTGGAGCTCTCGCAAGCGCTCAGTGCACTGCCGACCAGTTTTTCAATTCAATCGCCCGCACGGATTGCCTTGGACTTTCCCGGCGTGTTCAACGCCATGGGGCGTTCAACCGTGGATATCAACCAGGGAAATCTGAAGTCGGTCAATGTGGTTCAGGCGGGCGACAGAACGCGCGTGGTGGTCAATCTGAAGCAAGCTGCAAACTTTAAAGCGCAATTGCAAGGTAAAACCTTGGTGCTGGTGTTGGACAGCGTGGTCACCAAAGGCGCAGAGTCAGTTGCAGCACCCGTGTTTGCTGAAAATAAAAATCGAGATACTTTGCCGATCAAAGACTTGGACTTTCGGCGTGGACTCAATAACGCGGGTCGTGTCGTTGTCTCCTTGCCCAACAACCAGGTCGGTGTTGACATTCGCCAAAGTGGGCAGAAGTTGATCGTTGAGTTCATGAAATCCACCTTGCCTGAAGGCTTGAAGCGGCGGCTTGATGTGGCGGATTTTGGGACGCCGATTCAGAATGTGACCACTTTCCAGGTGGGGGACCGGGTGCGCATGGTGATTGAGCCCCAAGGGACTTGGGAGCACAGTGCCTATCAAAGTAATGAGCAGTTTGTGGTGGAAGTCAAACCCGTTCGCGTTGATGCCACTAAATTGACGCCAGGCTTGGGTTACAACGGGCAGAAATTGTCGCTCAATTTCCAGAACATAGAAGTTCGCTCTTTGTTACAAGTGATTGCTGACTTCACCAATTTCAACATCGTGACGTCAGACTCTGTTGCGGGTGCTGTGACATTGCGTTTGCAAGACGTGCCCTGGGATCAGGCGCTGGACATCATCATGCAGGCCAAAGGGCTGGGCATGCGAAAAAATGGGACGGTACTGTGGATTGCTCCTAAAGACGAAATTATTGCGAAAGAGAAAATAGAGCGCGAATCGGTTGTAGCCATGGAAGGTTTGGAGCCACTCACGACCCAATCGTTCAACTTGAATTACGCCAAAGCCTTGGATGTGCAGCGGGGCCTGATGGGTGTGAGTCTTGTACCGGTTCCGGGTATCGGGCCGGGGAATGTGTCGTCGAGAATCTTGAGCCCTCGTGGCAGTGTGATTGCAGAGGTGCGGACGAATCAATTGTTCGTCACCGATATTGCAAGCAAGTTGGATCAAGTCAGGCAGTTGATTTCCAAGATTGATATCCCCGTGCGACAAGTCATGATCGAGGCGCGAATCGTTGAGGCATCGGATACTTTTGGCAAGTCTTTGGGTGTCAAGCTGGGAGGCGCAGACTTGCGTGCCCAAAATGGGGGAGATGGGGGTTATCAAATCGCTGGTGAAAATCGGGTTGCCTTTGGTACGAGTTACGCCAATGCGGTTGCAGCGAGTGGTGCCACCGGAACAGTTGACATGGGTAGCAACTTTGTGAACTTACCCGCTGTCGGGCAAGGGGGATACAACCCGGCAAGCTTTGCCTTGTCCATCTTCAGTTCAGCCGCCAACCGGTTTTTAAATCTCGAAATTTCAGCGCTTGAAGCCGACGGAAAAGGCAAGGTGGTTTCCAGCCCGCGCGTGGTGACTGCCGACAAGGTCAAAGCCATTATTGAGCAAGGTACAGAGTTGCCTTATCAGGTGGCATCGGCCAGTGGAGCGACCTCCATCGCTTTTCGGAAGGCTAACCTGAAGTTGGAAGTCACGCCTCAAATAACCCCTGAAGGTAGTGTCATTTTGGAGCTGGACATTAATAAAGATACGGTGGGTCAATCGACGACGGCAGGTTTTGCGATTAACACCAAACACGTCAAGACCGAGGTATTGGTCGAGAATGGCGGCACGGTTGTGATTGGTGGCATTTTTGAACTCACAGAGGTGACCAGTCAAACCAAAGTGCCTTTCTTTGGGGATTTGCCGGTGTTGGGCAATCTTTTCCGCAGCTCCGCCAAAACTTCAAACAAGCAAGAGATGCTGATATTTATTACCCCAAAGATGATCGCAGATCGTGTTGCGGCTCAATAGAATCACGGTTGCTTGAAAATTTCAGACTGGAAGAAACAATAAATGCGAAATCTCATTAAGAGTTTGATGGTGGGGCTGCTGCTGGTACTTCTTGTGGCATGCGGCGGTGGTGGTGGAAGTGCGGGAACAACAACGGGTAGCTCGGGCACCAGTGCGACAGCCGCTGCAGCTGCTGCGGCCGCAGCCGCAACAGCTGCTGTAACTGCAAGCGCCACCCCTAAATTGACGCTGGAGTTGACCGATAGCGCAGGCACGGTGCTTTCCATCAACTCAGTCACAAGCGGTGGCACGTTCTTTGTTAAAGCTACCGTGGTGGATGCGGCTGGTGCAGCGGTACCCAATGTGCTGGTTTCGCTCACGACGGACAACACCATTGGTACTTTGTCGTCCTCTGCGGCGTTGACCGATGCGACTGGTATTGCCAGGGTTCAAATCTCTCCCACCAGTTTGACGGCGGCAAACGCTGCGCAACTGACAGCACAAGCCACGGTGAGTGCCAAGCCTTTGACGGCTAGCTTGAATTATCAAACCAGTGCAGCGAATGTGGTGATTGGGGCTGTGAGCGCAAACCCTAGTTCGATATCGGCGTTGCAGTCAACCGCAGTGTCTGCCAGTGTGAACGTCAACGGAATTGCTGCCAAGGCGGGTCAAGTCTCTGTTACATTTTCGGCAAGCTGTGGTACTTTTAGCCCAGCAACTGTTGCTACTTCCAGCACTGGTGTGGTTAATTCAACCTATCAATCAACATCCGCCTGTTCGGGTGCTGTGTCTGTAACGGCGTCTGCGCCAGGGGCCACACCCTCGGTAGGTTCAATCACGGTCGCTGCAGCACAAGCGGCCAATATCCTCTTCACTTCCGCCACACCAAGTTCGCTTGTGGTTTCGAGCGCAACCGGCGTCAAAATATCCACGGTTAAATTCCAGGTGGTTGATGGTGGTGGTACGGGTATGGCTGGGCAAAGTGTCACGATCAGCTTGGATGCGCAGTCCAGTGCCGCAGGCGTTACGTTTAATGTGGGTGGGGCAACGACGGCAGCCAACCAAACAGTATCAACAGACGGCTCTGGATTCGCATCGGTGATTATCCAAACAGGTACGTTGCCAACGCCCGTTGTCGTGAAAGGCGCGATCTCTGCGACGATGGTCGCTTTCTCTTCAGGTATCGTCGTCACCTCTGGTAAAGCAAGTCAGAACAACAGTTCTATATCTGCTACTAAGCTGAATATCGAGGGTTTAGAACTCGACGGTATTCAAACCACCCTGACGATGCGTGCGTCGGATCGTCAGGGTAATCCGATACCCGCAGGCACTGCAGTGACTTTTGTTGCCTCTCACGGGACAATTCAGGGCGCTTGCTTGACGGATGCTAATTCAGGTTGCAGTGTGACTTACACGAGTTCGGGGCAAAGGCCAACAAGTGGATTGGTTCGAATTTTGGCCTATATGGATGGGGAAGAAAGCTTTGTGGACGCTAACGGCAACAACGTTTGGGACACGGGTGAGGCTTTCTACGACATGGGCGTTGCGTTCCGAGACGATAACAACAATGGCGTCAGTGATGTGGGCGAGCAAACCTATCCGGGTGGTCAAAGTGGCAGCGTGTCCTGCGCCTCTAATGCATTTTCATTTCCATCAGTTACGAATACATGCGACGGAACGTGGAGCAGCTCCATTCGGGTCCGGCAATCAATGATGATTGGGTTGGCTTCATCCACGCCAGCCATTACGTTGGTAGGCGTAAGAACATTGAGCGGTTTTACGGTGGATGTTGCGAGCTCGAAAAATGCGGCAGTGGGTATGCCCACTGGCAGTGTGGTAGCTGCTACGATAACGACCAAGGGCGCTACCTGCACTCTTAAATCGGTTACACCTAGTGTTGCACCAAATCAAGTCACAAATTCTAGTTTTCAGATTGTCTTGGATGGGGCTGCTGACTGTATTACTGTTTCGGTTGTTGTCACGTTGACCACTCCGGCACCAGCAAGCACGACGTCCAAAGCGTTTACTTTTTAATTGATTGGTTTACTCAGTCTCATAGGCCTCCCCGGCTCTGGTAAATCCACAGTCGGGCGGCAGCTTGCTCGTCGCTTGCAACTGCCTTTCATCGACTCCGATCACTGGATTGAAGAACGACTGGGTTGCTCTATCCGCGAGTATTTCGAGCGGGAAGGCGAGGCGTCTTTCAGGGACATTGAAGCTCAAGCGATTGACGAGCTGACACAGGGGCCCCCTGGGATTTTGTCCACGGGTGGGGGTACGGTGCTGCGACCGGAAAACCGAACGAATTTGCGAGCCCGTGGTAAGGTGGTTTACCTCAAATCTTCGCCCGACGAGTTGTTTCGCCGTTTGCGCCATGACACCCAGCGCCCCCTGCTGCAAGTGGCCGATCCTCTACAGCGCTTACGCGATCTGTACACGGTGCGAGACCCGCTGTACCGGCAGACCGCACACTTTGTGATCGAGACAGGGCGGCCTTCGGTGGCGTCACTGGTCAACATGATCTTGATGCAACTTGAGCTGTCGGGGGATATTCCCCAGGTCAACTGAGCGTTGCGCTACCCAGCTGAGTAAGCTAAACTGAGTTCAGCAAGCTCTGAACGGGTGAATGTGCATAGGTGAACAAAGAGTCGCCTAAACTCAAGGGCTATGAACGCAACTTCTGAAATTTCACCACGCCCCATCAACCAGGTTCATATTGAGCTGGCAGATCGAAGTTACCCCATCGCCATCGGCAGCGCTTTAATCCAGGCGGCAGAATCATTCGCCAAGCTGCCCAAAGCAAGCCAGGTGCTGATTGTCACCAACACAACGGTGGCCCCGCTGTATGCCCAACAGCTTAAAACTGCGCTGCTCCAGCACTACCCCAAGGTGCACATGCTGGAATTGCCTGACGGTGAAGTCTTCAAAACCTGGGAGACGCTCAACTTGATTTTTGATGTGCTGCTGCAAAACGAGTGTGACCGCAAAACCGTGCTGTTTGCACTCGGTGGTGGCGTGGTGGGTGACATGACGGGATTCGCCGCCGCCAGCTACATGCGGGGCGTGCCCTTTGTGCAAGTGCCTACGACGCTGCTGGCGCAGGTGGATTCTTCAGTCGGGGGCAAGACGGCCATCAACCATCCGCTGGGTAAGAATATGGTGGGTGCGTTTTACCAGCCCCAGCGGGTTGTGTGTGATCTGGACACCCTCAAGACTTTGCCGGCACGTGAGCTCAGTGCCGGTCTGGCCGAGGTGATCAAGTACGGGCCGATTGCCGATATGGTGTTTTTGAATTGGATTGAGTTGAATATTGATGATTTGATGGCTGGCGATGCTGGTGCATTGGCCAAGGCGATTCAGCGCAGTTGCGAGATCAAGGCCGAGGTGGTGGGGCAGGACGAGAGGGAGTCTGGCCTGCGGGCCATCCTGAACTTTGGCCACACCTTTGGCCATGCCATTGAGTCGGGCATGGGCTATGGGCAATGGCTGCATGGTGAGGCGGTGGGTTGTGGCATGGTCATGGCCGCAGAACTATCGCAACGTTTGGGCTTGATTGAGCCTGCGTTTGTGCAACGTCTCAAGCAACTGATTCAAAAGGCGGGCTTGCCGGTGGTGGGGCCGAAATTGTCGGCGACGGACAATGCCGGGCGCTATTTGGAGCTGATGCGTGTGGACAAAAAAACAGAAGCTGGTGAACTTCGTTTTGTGCTGATCAATGGCCCCGGTCAAGCGGTGGTGCGTAGTGCCCCTGATGCCTTGGTGCGTGAGGTGATTGATGCCTGTTGCGCTGCGTGACTTTGCCCCCACGCTTGTCACTTCGTGTACTGCGCTGCCCCCCGAGGGGGCTTTGCTTGCTTGGGGGCGGCCCGGCGCGGCGTATGAAATGACGCTTGCTCCCTACGCCTGTGACCCGGCACAAACGCGTGGCCGTCGTCATGCCGAACCGCCCGCTCCGACCCGAACCGACTTCCAACGCGACCGCGACCGCATCGTCCACTCCACCGCGTTTCGTCGCCTAGTTTACAAAACCCAGGTGTTTTTGAACCACGAAGGTGATTTGTTTCGCACGCGGCTTACCCATTCGCTGGAGGTTGCGCAACTGGGCCGCTCTATTGCCCGTGCGCTGCGATTGAATGAAGACTTGGTAGAGGCTATAGCCCTGGCGCATGACTTGGGTCACACACCCTTCGGCCACGCGGGCCAAGATGCGCTCAATGCCTGCATGGCCGAGCATGGCGGCTTTGAGCACAACCTGCAAAGCCTGCGCGTGGTGGACAGCTTGGAGGAGCGCTACCCGCAGTTTGATGGCCTGAATCTGACCTTTGAGACGCGTGAGGGCATCCTCAAACATTGCTCCCGCACCAACGCTGAACAGTTGGAGGTGCAAGAACCGCAAGGCATTGGTCAACGCTTTCTGAACCGCACCCAGCCCAGTCTGGAGGCTCAGTTGTGCAACCTGGCCGATGAGATTGCCTATAACGCGCATGACATTGATGACGGCGTGCGTTCCGGCTTGATCACGCTGGCGCAGTTGCAGGACATCCCGCTGTTTGACGGCTTTCGACGTGAAGCCTTGCAGGCTCATCCGATGTTGAAAGACTCGGGCCGTCGTTTGTTGTTTGAGAC
>CANCDA010000027.1 GCA_947374705.1 Comamonadaceae bacterium
GCCACCCGTGTTGCGCGCATGGTCGGCAATGGCCTTGGCCAGCTCACCATGGTAGAAATCATCGCCCTTGCTGGCAGCAATGCGCGCCAAGGTGTTGGCTTGGCCGGGACAGATGAAATGCTCACCCGGTAGCGGCGCACGCCCCTGAGGTGCAAAGGCTTCGCGGTAGCCGGGTTGAGGTGACAACTCAGCCACCTGCGCCTGCCACTGGCGGTGCACCGTGGGCGAAACCATATAGCCCTCACGCGCATAACGCAGGGCGGGCGCCATCAACTCGGCAAAAGGGATGGTGCCAAATCGGTCTGACAGCGCCCGCCAAGCCGACACCGTGCCCGGCACCGTAACGGAATCCCATCCCCGCAAGGGCATGGCGGTGTACTTGGAGAAATACTCAGGCGTCCATTTGCGCGGTGCGCGGCCAGAGGCGTTCAGGCCGTGCATCTGTTTGCCGTCCCACAAAATGGCAAAGGCATCGCCACCAATGCCGTTCATGCAGGGCTCCACCACGGTGAGCGTCATCGCCATGGCCAGCGCCGCGTCCACCGCATTGCCCCCGCGCGCCAGCATCAACAAACCCGCCGCTGAGGCGAGCGGTTGCGATGTGCTGACCACGTTGGCCGCGAGCAGCGGCATGCGCTGCGAGGTGTAGGGAAAATCCCAGAAGGCTGTGTGTTGGCTTGTCATGTTTGAAATGATGATGTTTTCAAAGGTGGTGGGCACATCCGGCAACAGGTCGGTGCGCCCACTATGCCTGTGCCAGCTTGTAGTGACTCGATGAGGACTACGCCGCCGCCAATGGCAAGGTCATGAATGGGATTTTTGCGTTCTCAGGCCTTGCGCCCCCACCGGTGCTCAATCTCCCCCACAATGCCGCGCCGGAACACGAGCACGCAGACCACAAAGGTCAGGCCCATGATGATGGTGACCCAGGAGCCGAGATTGGCCAGGTAGTTTTGCATCGTAATGACGATGGTGGCCCCCAGAGCCGGGCCGAGGATGGTGCCCATGCCGCCCAGCAGGGTCATCAACACCACTTCGCCGGACATCTGCCAGCTCACGTCGGTCAGCGTCGCCAAGCCCAGCGCCAGTGACTTGGCCGCACCCGCCAGCCCGGCCAGCGTGGCCGAAAGGACGAAGGCCACAAGCTTGTAACGGTCCACGTTGTAGCCCAGAGACAAGGCGCGGGGTTCGTTCTCGCGGATGGATTTCAGCACTTGACCGAAGGGCGAGTGAATGGTGCGATGGATTAACGCAAAGCCTGCCAAAAAGAGCGCCAGAACAAAGTAGTACATGACCTGGTCGTTGGCCAAATCAAGCACGCCCAACAGCTTGCCACGCGGAATGCTTTGGATACCGTCTTCCGCAAAGGTGAAGGGGGCTTGCACGCAAAAGAAGTAAATCATTTGCGACAAGGCCAGCGTGACCATGGCGAAGTAAATGCCTTGACGCCGCACCGCCAACCAGCCCACCAAAACGCCGCACACGGTGGCGCTCAAAGTGCCCAGCAGCACGGCAATCTCAGGCGTCAAGCCCCAGACCTTGGCCGCGTGCCCGCAGACGTAGGCCGCCAGACCAAAAAACATGGCGTGCCCAAACGAGAGCAGCCCGGTAAAGCCGATCAACAGGTTGAACGCACTGGCGAACAGCGCAAAACACAGGCAGCTCATCAAGAAGATGGGGTAGCCCACAAAGGGCGCCAGCAATAAACCGACCAACAACAGGCCGTAAAGAAGGACAGATTTTTTCATTATTTCTCCCGGCCAAACAGACCGGCGGGGCGCACCAGCAGCACGATGGCCATGATGATGAAGACCACCGTGGTGGAGGCTTCCGCGTAGAACACTTTGGTCAGACCTTCGATCAGGCCCAGTCCCAAACCGGTGAGGATGGAGCCCAAGATCGAGCCCATGCCGCCGATGACCACCACCGCAAACACCACGATGATGATGTTGGAGCCCATCAAGGGGCTGACTTGGTAAATCGGCGCGGCCATCACCCCCGCCAAGCCCGCCAGGCCCACGCCAAAGGCATAGGTCAGCGTCACCATGAGCGGCACGTTGATGCCAAAGGCTTTCACCATATTGGGGTTCTCAGTGCCGGCACGCAGGTAAGCGCCGAGCTTGGTTTTTTCAATCACAAACCAGGTCAGCAAGCAGATGACGAGGGACACCAACACCACCCAGGCGCGGTACTTGGGCAGCATCATGAATTCAAGATCAAACACACCACGAAACACAGCGGGCAATTCGTAAGGCATGCCGGACGAGCCATAAAACTCGCGGAACACGCCTTCAAACACCAGGGCCAGGCCAAAGGTGAGCAGCAGGCCGTAGAGGTGATCAAGTTGATGCAGCCAGCGCAGCATGGTTTTCTCAATCACGACACCAATCAGGCCCACGCCAATGGGCGCGAGAATCAGCGCAAACCAGTAGTTGATGCCCGCGTAATTGAGCAGCATCCACGCAAAAAAAGCGCCCACCATGTAGAGCGCGCCGTGAGCGAAGTTGACAATGTTGAGCATGCCGAAAATCACGGCCAAACCCAGCGACAACAGCGCGTAAAAAGAGCCGTTGACCAGACCCAGCATGAGCTGGCCCATCAAGGCTTGTATCGGAACACCAAAAACATCAGTCATGTCAATCCGGGCGAAAAATGGAGAGGCCGCACAGCGCGGCCCCTTCCTGTGACTTCAAATCACGCTAAGAACAAGAGCTTTACTTCTTGATGGCGGCGCAACGGCTGAGCGCCAGCGACTGAAAAGCCTCATCGCCTTTGACCGTGCCTTTGAGGTTGTAGTAATCCCAGGGGCCTTTGGACTGGGCGGGGGTCTTGACCTGGAACAAGTACATGTCATGCACCATGCGGCCATCTTCGCGCAGCTTGCCACCTTTGGCGAACATGTCGTTGACGGGGGTCTCGCGCATTTTCTTGATGACGGTGGCGGTGTCATCTGTGCCAGCGGCCTTGACCGCATTCAAGTAATGCATCGTGGACGAGTACACGGCAGCGTGGTTGGAGTTGGGCTTACGACCACCCATGGCCTTGCTGTACTTGTCAGCCCAGGCGCGTGACTCGGCGTTCAAGTCCCAATACCAGCCTTCGGTCAGGTACAGGCCTTGCGCGGTGTTCAGGCCCAGGGCGTGCACATCGGTCAAGAGCATCAGCAGAGCAGCCAAGCTTTGCTTCTTGGTGATGCCAAACTCAGCGGCAGCTTTGATACTGTTGACCGTATCGCCGCCCGCGTTGGCCAGGCCCACGACTTGCGCGCCCGACGATTGGGCTTGCAGCAGGAAGGAGGAGAAGTCACCGGTGGACAGCGGGTGACGCACCGCGCCCAGCACCTTGCCGCCATTGGCCTTGACCACCTCGCCCGTGTCTTTCTCAAGAGAGTGGCCGAAGGCGTAATCCGCCGTGAGGAAGTACCAGCTGTTGCCGCCGTCTTTCACCACGGCTTTGCCCACCACATTGCCCAGCGCAATGGTGTCCATCAGGTAGTGGATGCCGGTGGCCGGTGCGCAATCTTCATTGGTCAGGCGGGCGCTGGCCGCGCCGGTGACGATGGTGATCTTGTTCTTTTCTTTGCCCAGGGCTTGCACCGTCAGGGCCACGGCGGAGTTCAGGTTCTCCACTGTCATGTCCACCTTGTCGCGGTCAAACCATTGCTGGGTGACGTTTTTGGCGATGTCGGGCTTGTTTTGGTGGTCGGCATTCACCACTTCGATGGTCTTACCAAACATCTTGCCGCCGAAATCTTGCACCGCCATCTTGGCGGCGGCCACAGCGCCGGGGCCGCCGTAGTCGGCGTACACGCCGGACATGTCGGTCAGCACGCCGATCTTGATGACATCATCACTCAGCTTGCCTTGCTGGGCATGGGAGAGGCTCAGGCCGGTGGCGAGTGCCACGGCCAGGGCGGTTGCGGTCAGTTTGTTTTTCATGTCTTGGTTCCTCGAAATGGTTGTTAAAAATCACACACCTAAAAACTCATGCAGCATGGCGGCTTTCTCGGCCAGCTCGCTCTTGTTCACCACCGCCACGATCTTGCCGTGTTCCATCACGTAATGCCGGTCGGCCAGGGGTGCGGCAAAGCGGAAGTTTTGCTCCACCAGAATAATCGTCAAGCCCTTGGCTTTCAAGGCACGGATGACGCGGCCCAGGGTTTGCACAATCACCGGGGCCAGGCCTTCGGTGATTTCGTCGAGCAACAAAATCTTGGCCCCGGTGCGCAAAATGCGGGCCATGGCCAGCATCTGCTGCTCCCCGCCTGACAGGCGCGTGCCGGGGCTGTTGCGGCGCTCTTTGAGGTTGGGGAACATGTCGTAAATCTCGGCCAGCGACATGCCGCCAGGGCCTACGACGGGTGGCAAGAGCAGGTTTTCTTCGCAGCTCAGGGTCGAAAAAATGCCGCGCTCTTCCGGGCAAAAGCCCAGGCCCAAGCGGGCTATTTTGTTGGTGGCCATCGCAATGGTTTCCACGCCTTCCACCTGGATCGACCCGGTGCGCTTGCCCGTTAAACCCAAGATCGCCTTGAGCGTGGTGGAGCGGCCCGCGCCGTTGCGTCCCAGCAGGGTGATGAGCTCACCCTCTTTGATCTCGAAATTCACCCCGTGCAGGATGTGGGACTCACCGTAGTAGGCGTGCAGGTCTGAGACGCGCAACAGGGTCTTGCTCATGCCTCAACCTCCTCGGTGCTGCCCACATAGGCCTCAAGCACCAGCGGGTCTTTCGACACCTGGGCATAAGGCCCCTCAGCCAACACGCTGCCGCGCGCCAGCACGGTGATGGTGTCCGACAGGTCGGCCACCACGTTCATGTTGTGTTCCACCATCAGCACGGTGCGGTTGGCGGCTACTTTGCGAATCAGGTCAACGACACGGCTCACGTCCTCATGGCCCATGCCTTGCGTGGGCTCGTCGAGCAGCATCAGCTCGGGGTCCAGCGCCAAGGTGGTGGCAATCTCCAGCGCACGCTTGCGGCCATAGGGCAGCTCGACAGTTTGGGTTTGCGCTAAGGACGTGAGGTCCACGGCCTCCAGCAGCGCCATGGCTTCGTCATTGAGCGTGTACAGGCTGGACTCGGGCTTCCAGAAATGAAAACTGGTGCCCAACTTGCGCTGCAAACCGATGCGCACGTTTTCTAAAACCGTGAGGTGGGGAAACACCGCAGAAATCTGAAACGACCGCACCATGCCCGAGCGCGCCACCTGTGCCGCCGCGTGCTGGGTGATGTCTTGCCCCTTGTACAAAATCTGGCCCGAGGTGACGGGCAAGAATTTGGTCAACAGGTTGAAAAAGGTCGTCTTGCCCGCGCCGTTGGGGCCGATCAAGGCGTGAATGGAACCCCGGCGAACTTGGAGGTTGACATGGTCAACGGCCACAAAGCCTTTGAACTCTTTGGTAAGTCCCCGGGTTTCGAGAATGATGTCTTGGCTCATCGGGCGATGATAGCGTTTCGTTGGCTAGGGTTTACACCAGCAAATTGCGACGAATAGGTTGCAGGCAGGGCTGGCATGCGCCCCCTGTGTTGAAATAGCGCCTCGTCGGAGGACACTGTGACGACGATGCCTGCTTGAACAACACCTGGAGACCCTGATGCGCCAGCTTGCCAAACGAATCGCGTTCAGCGCGTGTGTGCTTTTGACCCTCTCGCTGGCTCAGGCGCAGAGCCTGTCCGACAAGCCGATCCGCATCGTCGTGCCCTTTGCCGCAGGTGGGCCAACAGATGTGCTGGCCCGTGTGTTGGCACCCAAGCTCTCTGCCTCACTCAAGCGCACCGTCATCGTGGACAACCGGGTCGGTGCCACCGGCGGCATTGGGGCGAATTTTGTAGCCAAGGCTGCACCCGATGGCGACACTCTGTTGCTGGGCACCAGCAGCATCATGGCGGCCAGCCCCAACCTCACGCTCAACTTGCCGTACGACACGGTGAATGATTTCGTGCCGATTTCGCTGGTGGCCACGATTGAAAACATTCTGGTCGTTCACCCCAGCGTTGCGGCGAAGTCGATCAAAGAACTGGTCATTTACGCCAAGGCCAATCCGGGCAAGCTCACCTACGCCACCTCGGGCATTGGCAGCACCTACCATCTGGGTGCCGAGTTGTTTGCGTCGCAAGCGGGCATCCAATTGACGCATGTGCCCTACAAGGGCGCGGCACCGGCCATGCAAGACGTGTTGGCGGGGCATGTGGCGCTGATGTTTGACAACACCTCCTCCGCTATCCCTAACCTCAAATCCGGGCGTGTTCGCGCCCTGGGCGTGGCCAGCCTCAAGCGCTACCCCGCACTGCCCGATCTGCCCACGATTGCCGAAGAAGGGCTGCCCGGTTACGAGACCACCATTTGGTTGGGCCTGTTTGCACCCGCCAAGACCCCCGCCGCCGTGGTGCAAGCCCTGGTGCGTGAGGTGCATGAGGCGGTGACCTCGACCGAGTACAAAGACAAACTGATGTCGCTCGACATCCAACCCCGCACCAGCAGCTCTGGCGAGCTGGCCGCGTTCCTCAAAGCGGACTTGGCCAAGTGGGCGCGCGTGGTGCGCGAGGCCAACATCAAACCCGAATAAGCGCGAACTTCAAGGCACCACCACGCCAAGGGCAGCGCTCGCCGCCGCATCCGCAGCCTTCTTCGCAAACTCGGCCCGCAGCGCACGTAACTTCTCGCGCGGGTCTTCTTTCACCGTGGTCTGATCCAGCCCCATCTCCGCAATAAAGCGGCTGGGTTGGGCGACGATCATGTCACGCCCTTTCTTACGCCGGCGCGTCCAGCTCACCGCCAAGCTGCGTTGTGCCCGGGTGATGCCCACATACATCAGGCGGCGCTCTTCTTGCAGGCGCTGGGCCATGTCTTCATTGGCGGACTCGTGGTCGCGCTCGGAGCCGCCCAGGGCGTCGGCCCCATCGCCCAGCTTGAAGGGCAGCAGGCCTTCGTTCACACCCACCAGCATCACATGCGGCCACTCCAGCCCCTTGGCGGCGTGCAGGGTCGAGAGCGTCACCACGTCTCTGTCCTGCTCACGTTCGCTGATGGTGGAGAGTAGCGAGATGGTCTGCGCCACCTCCAGCAAAGATTTTTTCTCGGATGAGGTGGTGACACCTGCTGCATCGTCCATCTCGCCGCCGCAGCGCAGCGCCATCCACTCGCAGAAGTCGAGCACGTTCTTCCATCGTGACTCGGCGGCTTTGACGCTGTCCTCGCCGTCGTACAAATGCTTTTCGTAGTCAATTTCCTTGAGCCACGCCAGCAGAAAAGCCAGCGCGTCCTCGGCCCCTTCGGTGTGGCGGGCGCGGTACTCCAGGTCGTTCACGTAGCGGCCAAATTCATGCAGGCTACCAACAGCTCGCGTGCTCATCACCGCGGCCAAAGACGATGAAAACAAAGCATCAAACAAGCTCAGTTTGTACTGGCTGCCAAAGGTGCCCAACTGTTGCAGCGTCTGGTGGCCAATGCCGCGCTTGGGCGTGGTGACGGCGCGTAGAAAAGCCGGGTCGTCGTCGTTGTTCACCCACAGGCGAAACCAGCCGCACAGGTCTTTGATCTCGGCCCGGTCAAAAAAGCTTTGACCACCTGACACTTTGTAGGGGATGTTGGCCTTGCGCAGCGCCTTCTCGAACACCCGTGCCTGATGATTCGCACGGTACAGCACGGCAAAATCTCTGTACTCCTTATGAACGGCAGCGCCGCCGGCCACGGCCTCAGTGCCCGAGCGCAGACTCTGAATGCGCGCCACCGTGCGTTCGGCTTCGTGTTCCTCATGGTCAGCGTCCACCACGCGCACCGGTTCACCTTCGCCCAAGTCACTCCACAGGTTCTTGGGAAACAGCTTGGGGTTGGGGCCAATCACGTTGTTGGCCGCACGCAGAATAGCGCCGGTGGAGCGGTAGTTTTGCTCCAGCTTGATGACCTTGAGCTCGGGGAAGTCGATGGGTAGTTTTTTCAGGTTGTCCAGCGTCGCACCACGCCAACCGTAGATCGACTGATCGTCGTCCCCCACGGCGGTGAAGCGCGCATTGTTTGGGTCATGGCTGCCCACCAGCAGCTTGAGCACCTCGTACTGCGTGGCATTGGTGTCCTGGTACTCGTCCACCAGCACATGGCCCATCAACTTTTGCCACTTGGCGCGCACGTCCTCATGGTCTTTGAGCAGTTTGAGCGGCAGGCCGATCAGGTCGTCAAAGTCCACGCTTTGGTAGGCCGTCAAGCGCTCTTCGTAGTGCGCCATGATGCGCGCGGTGATGCGTTCATTGTCGTCCTTGGCCTGCGCTTCGGCCTGCGCCGCGTTCAGCCCCTGATTTTTCCAGGCAGAAATAGTCCACTGCCATTGGCGCGCCGTGGCCACATCGACCGAGCCGCCCGCGTCCTTCAAGATGCTGGTCACGTCGTCAGTGTCCAAAATCGAGAACTTGGGCTTGAGGCCCAGCACTTCGCCGTCCGTGCGCAGCAGGTGCACGCCCAGCGCGTGAAAGGTGCAAATGCGAACGTCCTTCGCCGCCCGGCCAATCAACCCCTTGGCGCGCTCGCGCATCTCTGCGGCGGCCTTGTTGGTGAAGGTGATGGCGGCAATGCGCTTGGGCTCCATGCCGGCCTGAATCAAGCGCCCAATCTTGTGAGTGATCACTCGCGTCTTGCCCGAGCCCGCACCCGCCAGCACCAAGCATGGGCCATGCATGTAGTTGACCGCTTCTTGTTGCGCGAGATTGAGACCGGGGGAAGGGGGAGACGACATGCAAAAGTACCGAGGGAGAAGCCGGGAATGATACCGACTGCGAACTGGTCATCCAAAAACCTGTTCGCCAGCACGCACGGCCACAGCGGACCTGTCGGCGCAGCCAGATCGGCAACCATTTTCGCGAGTTCAAGATCGCCAAGAAAAGGGGCTCAAAGAACCCCTTTTCTCAGGATGCCAAGCCACGTGCGCGTCCTAGAATTAATTGCGTTATCGACCTAAGTCCTTGACTCTTTGCTCCCATCACCACCCTAACCTGAGTGCAAAACGAACATGCTAGTCATCATCGGTTATGTCGTCTCCATGGGCTGCATCTTCGGTGTGTACATCATTCACGGCGGCAATATCGGCGTGATCTTGACGGCACTGCCCTTTGAGCTGATCACCATCTTTGGTGGCGCACTGGGTGCGTTTGCGGTGAACAACCAGCCCAAGGTACTCAAGGCCACGCTCGCCACCATTCCCAAAGCACTCAAGGGATCCATCTACACCAAGGCCCGCTACATGGAGCTCATGGCCTTGCTTTATGACATTCTCCAAAAGGCGCGCAAAGAGGGTTTGATGGCGATTGAGAAAGATGTCGAGACCCCGCACGAGTCCGAGATTTTCAAAAAATACGGTGCCGTCGGCAGCGACCACCACATTGTCGAGTTCATGACGGACTACCTGCGCATGATGGTCTCAGGCAACCTCAACGCGCATGAGATCGAGTCCCTGATGGACAGCGAGATTGAAACCCATCACCACGAGGCGCATGCCCCGATTGCCGCCATTGCGCGCCTGGCCGGGGCCTTGCCCGCGTTTGGCATCGTGGCGGCCGTGCTGGGTGTGGTCAACACCATGGGTTCTGTGGGGCAGCCGCCTGCGGTGCTGGGCGGCATGATCGCTTCAGCCTTGGTGGGTACGTTCCTGGGCATCTTGCTGGCCTATGGGGTCGTCGAGCCGCTGGGTGGTCTGTTGGAGCAAAAATCAGAAGACAGTGCCAAGGAGTTGCAGTGCATCAAGACCACGTTGTTGGCCAGCATGCAGGGCTACAACCCGTCCACCGCGATTGAGTTTGGCCGCAAGGTTTTGTTCTCGACCGAGCGGCCCAGTTTTGCTGAGCTGGAGAGTCATGTGCGTGGAAAAAAATAAGAAGGCGGGTAGGTCATGAGCACCGAAGGCAAAAAACTCCAACCCATCATCATCAAGAAAATCAAGAAGGGTGGCCACGGCGCGCACGGTGGCGCGTGGAAGATTGCCTATGCCGACTTCGTCACGGCCATGATGGCTTTCTTTCTGCTCATGTGGCTGCTGGGCTCCACCAGCGAGGGCGACAAGAAAGGCCTGTCGGACTACTTTGCCGCACCCCTCAAAGTGGCCATGGCGGGCGGCAGTGGTGCCGGCGCGAGCAACAGCGTGCTCAATGGCGGCGGATCTGACCTGACCCAGTCGGCCGGGCAATCCCGCCGGGGTGACGGCAATGACCCGATTCAAAAAAAGAAAGCGGTTGAAGCCATGCGGGCCGAGGTGGCCAAACAGGACGCCAAACGCATGGCCACACTCAGCGCAAAAATTAACGGCGCAATCGCCAACAACGCCAAGCTCGCGCAGTACAGCTCGCAAATTCGACTGGAAACCACGCCCGACGGCCTGCAAATCACCATCGTGGACGACCAGAACCGCCCCATGTTTGACAGTGGCAGCGCCGTCGTCAAACCTTATATGCGCGACATCCTGCGCGAAATCGGCGCCGCACTCAACGATGTGGAAAACAAAATCAGCCTGGACGGTCACACCGACCGCGCCGCTTACGGCAATGGGGAGCGCGGCTACAGCAACTGGGAGCTCTCGGCCGACCGGGCCAATGCCTCGCGCCGTGAACTGGTGGGTGCTGGCATGCCCGACGACAAACTGGCGCGGGTGATGGGGCTGTCCTCCAGCGTGCTGATGGACGCGACCAACCCCTTGAGCCCCGCTAACCGCCGCATCAACATCGTGGTCTTGACGCGCGAGGCCGAGGAGCGGCTGCTCAACCCGGAGCGCAAGCTCTCTCAAGCACAGGCGTCAACACCAACACCAACGCAAGTGCCAACGCCACAAACAATCGCGTCCGTCTCGCCACCTGGCGCTGACGCTGATGCCGTGCTGCACAAATGAAAATTTGTCTTCAAGTAACGGGCCAGACAACCGATACAGACATCAGACTCCACAGAAAGAGGCCATCATGTCCAACCAGCTCCGGTTTTTAGTTGTCGATGATTTCTCGACCATGCGACGCATCATTCGCAACTTGCTCAAGGAGATCGGCTTCACCGAGGCCGACGAGGCTGAAGACGGTGTCGCTGCGCTGCAAAAACTGCGCAGTAGCACGTTTGACTTCGTCGTGAGCGACATCAACATGCCCAATATGACGGGCTTTCAGTTGCTGGCCGAAATCAAAAAAGACGAAAAGCTCAAGCACCTGCCGGTGCTCATGGTCACGGCCGAGGCACGCAAAGAAGACATCGTTCTGGCCGCACAACAAGGCGCTGCCGGCTACATCGTCAAACCCTTCACCAAGGCCACGCTGGAAGACAAATTGACCTTGGTCTTGAAGAAAGCGGGGCTGCAATCATGAGCGCCGCCGCCCTCACCCTGGATGCCATGGATGCCTCCAACCCTGCCATTCACCTCAAGATCGGCATGCTGACCCGTCAGTTGCACGACTCTTTGCAGCAACTCGGCTTCACTGAAAAACTCAAAGGCAGCGCGCAAGAGTTGCCTGACGTGAAGAGTCGCCTCTCCTACATCAGCCGCTTGACGGGCGACGCCGCAGACAAAGTGCTCACCCGCGTGGATCAGGCCAAAGCCGAGCACGAGCAAATCAGCGCGCAAACCCGCCACGTCTCCACGCTGCTGGCCAATGACCCCGCAGGCATGCTGGCCAACGGTCACCTCACGCACTACCTCGATGACATGGCCAAGTCCAGCCAGCTGGTGGACCAGCATCTGACCGACATCATGATGGCGCAGGACTTCCACGACCTCACGGGGCAGGTGATCAAGAAGGTGGTGAGCTTGGCCTCCACCATTGAAGAGCAATTGGTGGAGTTGTTGATCCAGACTGCGCCCATCGGTGCAACACTCAAATCCAGCCCAGAGCCCAAAGCATCCATCGAACCCAGCTTGGCCGGCCCGGTGATCGACAAAGCACACGCTGAAGGTGCGGTGACCGAACAATCCGAAGTGGACGACTTGCTGGCCAGCCTGGGGTTTTGAAAACAAATTTTTTTGCTGTCACGACAAGAGGGTTTTCCAGAGGGGAATTGCAGGGGCAATTCCCCTCTTTTTCGTCTTTAGTTGGGATGCGCCTTGTTGAGAATGGAGTGAACTCTACAGGTTCACTCTCATGGAATCCGCCAGTCAGGATCGCAATTTACCGGCCTCCGAGCGCAAGTTAAAGAAGTCGCGCGACGAGGGGCAGGTCGCGCGCTCGAACGACTTGTCGCACCTGGCCGTTTTGGGGGCAGGTGCTTTGGCGGTCATGGTGTTTGCGCCGCTGCTATTTGCGCAACTCCAACTCGCGCTGAGCCAGCAATTGCACTTCAACGCCAGCGTGCTGAACCAGCCCGAGCAGATGCTCGCCCGCTTGCAAGACATGGTGAACATTGGCCTGTTGGGCTGCGTGGTGTTTGCCGCCTTGGTGAGCAGCACCGCCATCGCCGGGGCGCTGGTGTCCGGGGGCTGGGTCTTCAGCCTCAAGCCCGTGATGCCGGACTTCAGCCGCATCAGCCCACTGCAAGGTTTGGGCAACCTTTTTTCAAAAAAGAAACTGGCCGAGGTGGTGAAGATGACGGTCGTGACCCTCATCCTGATCGCCATCGCCACCCGCTACTTGAGCACGCATCTGGCCACCCTGGCCACGCTGGTCTTGCAACCCTCGGTCATGGCCCTGCACACGCTGTCGGACTGGTTGACTCAGGGCCTGGGGCTCTTGCTGCTGGTGATCATCGGGGTCGCCTTGCTCGACGTGCCTTTGCAAGGCTTGCTGCACAGGTCACAGCTCAAGATGTCGCGCCAGGAAATGAAAGACGAGCACAAAGAGTCCGAAGGCAACGAGCAAATCAAGCGCCAGCGTCGCACCAAGCAAAGCGAGATCGCCCAGCGCCGCAGTGTGCGTGCCGTGCCCCAAGCCGACTTTATTTTGATGAACCCGACCCACTACGCGGTGGCCGTTCAGTACAACGACAAAGCCATGGCCGCGCCCCGGCTCATCGCCAAGGGTGCGGATTTGATCGCCCTGAAAATTCGGGACATTGCCACGGCCCATGCCATCCCCGTCATCGAATCTCCGGCCCTGGCGCGTGCCTTGTTTGCGCATGCCGAACTGGATCAAGACATCCCGACCACGCTGTACACCGCCGTGGCTCAGGTGTTGGCCTATGTCTATCGCCTCAAAGCCGCCTTGCGCGGTGAAGCACCCATGCCCGATCAAGTACCTGTGCCGAACGTTCCGCCTGAGCTGGATCCTTTGAACTCTGAGGCCATGTCTCCTTAATGGTGTCCCCATGAACACCCTGTCCAAAACCCTCAACGCCTGGCTGGGCCGCAACGCCCTGTTAATGCAAGGCGCCGCCGCACCCCTGCTGGTCGTTGCGATTCTGGCCATGATGGTCTTGCCACTGCCCGCGTGGATGCTCGACATCTTTTTCACCCTCAACATCGCGGTCGCCCTGATGGTCATGATGGTGGCGGCCTACATGCTCAAGCCGCTGGACTTTGCGTCCTTCCCCTCGGTGCTGCTGCTCACCACGCTGATGCGCTTGTCGCTCAACGTGGCATCGACCCGCGTGGTGCTGCTCGAAGGCCACACCGGGCCCGGCGCCGCTGGTGCGGTGATCGAAGCCTTTGGCCATTTCCTGATTGGCGGTAATTTCGCCGTGGGCTTGATTGTTTTTGCCATTCTGGTGGTCATCAATTTTGTGGTCGTCACCAAAGGGGCTGAGCGCATTGCAGAAGTCTCGGCCCGCTTTGCCCTGGACGCCATGCCTGGCAAACAAATGGCAGTCGATGCCGACTTGAGCGCGGGCACCATTGACGAGAAAGAAGCCAAGCGTCGCCGCGCCGAAGTGGCCGAAGAGGCTGATTTTTTTGGCTCCATGGATGGCGCCTCCAAATTCGTGCGGGGTGACGCCATGGCCGGCATGTTGATCTTGCTCATCAACGTGCTGGGTGGCTTTGCGGTGGGCGTCTTGCAACATGACCTGAGCGCCAGCCAGGCGGCCAACACCTACATCCTGCTCGCGGTCGGCGACGCGCTAGTCGCCCAAATTCCGGGCCTGCTGATTTCGGTGGCGGCGGCCATGGTGGTCTCGCGCGTGGGCAAGGAGCATGAGCTGGGCCGCCAGATCATTGACCAGGTGCTTGTCTCGCCGCGCGTGCTGGGCATCACCGCCAGCGTGATTGGTGTGCTCGGCCTCATCCCCGGTATGCCGCATCTGGTTTTTCTCCTGATGGCCGCCCTGCTCGGCTACATCGCCTGGGTGTTCGCGCACAAGCCACCCGCCCCTGCGGTTGAAGAAGCGCCGCCCACCGCAAGCTCCGATGGCGAAGCCAGTTGGGACGATTTGCAGCCGGTCGATCAACTCGGCCTGGAACTGGGTTACCGGCTCATCACGTTGGTGGATAAAAACCGCCAAGGCGATCTGCTCACGCGCATCAAAGGCGTGCGCCGCAAGTTCGCGCAAGAGGTTGGTTTTTTGCCCCCAGCAGTGCATGTGCGCGACAACCTGGACTTGAAGCCCAGTGCCTACCGCATCAGCTTGCGCGGTGTCATGGTGGGTGAGGGCGAGGCCTTCCCCGGCATGTACCTGGCCATCAACCCTGGTGGCATCACCACACCGCTGATCGGCACGGCCACCACCGACCCAGCCTTTGGCTTGCCCGCGCACTGGATCGATGAACGCCAAAAAGAAGCCGCGCAAATGGCCGGGTTTACCGTGGTTGATTCCGAGACTGTGATGGCCACCCATTTGTCACACTTGATGCAAGTCCAGGCCGCGAAATTACTCAGTCGCACCGAGACCCAACAACTCGTTGAACACGTGAGCAAACTGGCCCCCAAGCTGATTGAAGAAGTGGTTCCCAAAATGGTTTCGATTGCCGTCTTCCAAAAAGTGCTGCAGCTTTTGCTGGAAGAATCGGTGCACATCCGCGACATCCGAACCATCATCGAATCCATCGCCGAACACGCCACCACCGTCAGTGACCCGGCTGAACTTTCCCGCTGCGTGCGGGTGGCCTTGTCCCCGGCCATCGTGCAGCAAATCTACGGCCCCACACGCGAGCTGGATGTGATGGCGATTGACCCGCCGCTGGAGCGCCTGCTGGTGCAAGCCCTGTCCAACGCCAACAGCCAAGCGCTGGACCCGGGCGTAGCCGACATGCTGACGCAAACCGCCGCCAGCTCGGCGATGCGGCAAGAAGAAATCGGCGTGCCCGCTTGCCTGCTGGTGCCCGACACGATCCGAAGCGCCATCGCACGCTTGGTGCGCCGGGCCGCGCCCCGGCTTCAAGTGCTGGGGCACAGCGAGATTCCCGACACCCACACCATTCGCATCGGCCCCGTCCTTAGAGGAGCAGCACCATGAACATCCAACGCTTTTCTGCACTCACCTCACGCGAGGCACTGGCCAAGGCCCGCATGGCTTTTGGTGACAACACCTTGATCCTGTCCAACCGGCAGACCGACACCGGCGTGGAGGTGCTGGCCGCCGCCGAGAATTCTTTTGCCGAAATGGACGTCCCCAGCCTGGCGAGCGCCAAGCCTATGGCCACGGCCGCGCCGCCTCGCCGCGGGGCATCCACCCACGCACCCAGCACCCAAGCCCTGGTGGAAGAAGATGCCGATCAACTCGCCATGAGCACCTTGTCCTTCCAGGACTATGTACGCGAGCGCATGCTCAAACGGCGGCATGATGAAAAAAAATCAGCCACATCAACCCCCACCGGCAACACCGCCCAACGCAACACCGGCCAAGGCTCACCCGCGCTGAACGACGCAGCCCTGTCACGGCCCGTGCCCGACGGTCAAGCCGAAACCGCTCTCGCCGCCAAACGCCTCAGCCCTGGCATTGCAGACGAACTGCAGGCCATGAAGGCCCTGATTGAAGACCGTTTCAACACCTTGACCTGGTTCGGACAAACCCAACAAAACGCGACTCAATCGAACCTGATGTTCAAGCTGATACAGGCGGGCTTTTCCCCCAGCCTAACGCGTGCCTTGCTGGAAAAAATGCCGCAAGACACCGCTCTCAGCGCGGCCATCACATGGGCTACCGAGGTGCTGGAGCGCAACATCAAGACCGACGCGCAAACCCTGCCGCTCCAGGAAGAAGGCGGCATCTATGCCCTGGTCGGCGCCACAGGCGTGGGCAAAACCAGCACCGCCGCCAAGTTGGCCAGCCAGTGCGCCCGCCTTCACGGGCCCGCCAGCGTGGGCCTGATCACCATGGACAGCTACCGCATGGGCGCGCACGAACAACTGCGCAACTACGGGCGCATGCTGGGCGTGGTGGCGCACCTGGCGCATGACCGCAGCGCCCTGCAAGACCTGTTGGGCCTGCTGGCCAATAAAAAAATGATCCTGATCGACACCGTAGGCATTGCCCCGCGCGACCCGCGCAAAAAAGACATGCTTGACGTGTTGGACTTGCCCCGCGTGAACCGCCTGCTCGTGCTCAATGCCGTGAGCCATGGCGACACGCTGGACGATGCCATCAGCGCTTTTCGCTCACGCGGTGTGGTGCAGGCGGTGCTGTCCAAGACGGACGAGGCCATCAAACTCGGCCCGGTGCTGGATGCCGTGATTCGCCATCAAATTAATTTGCGCGGCGTCACCACCGGCCAGCGCGTGCCCGAGGACTTTGAGCCCGCCAACGCGGCCAAGTTGATCAAACTGGCCATGCGCGCACCCGGTCGCTCAGCCTTTGATCCGCAAGCGACTGATCTGGGGTTTTTCTTCTCTCCCACCCGCGCACAAGCGATGGGAATGCGCCATGCTTAATGCCAGCCTGCACCAGACCACGGGGTTCAACGAGCTGTTCACCCAGCCCGCGCAGCACGTCATCGTCATGGCCAGCAATGGCGATTGGCACGGCGAGCTGCCGCTGCTCTGGAACCTGTGCTCGGCCTGGTCGAGCATGGGCTACACCCTGGCCGTTCTCGATGCCACCACCACCGAGTCCGACCGCAACCCCGGTCTTCAACAACTGATGGACAACACCCGCCTGCCCACGGGCAGCGCATTCGATCACGTCAACTGGGCCATTGTTCCCGCTGCACTCGGGTTGACGCAACTCAGCGAGCACGCGTCGCCTAACGAAACGCCAACGCCTCTGCAAACCTTGAGCCACCTGTTCGAGAGCTACGAAATCATCGTGATTTATGCCAGCGCGCACAACCTGGCCGCTTGTCTGCCCGACACCGGCCTGGAGCCGCTGCTGCCCCTGTCCATCAACACCCTGTCCATCGTGCCCACCTACCAGGCCTTGAAGCACCTGATGCTCAAAGGCCACTTGCATGCCACCACCGTCACCGTGGTGGACACCTCCAACCCCATGGACATGCTGTCGGCCCAGCACGTGAACCAGCGCTTGCAGGACTGCGCCTTCAACTTTTTAGGGCAACACATCTCAACCCTCACAGCCCCCTCACAGCCGCTGGACGAACTCGCCACGGACGACATCAAAACCCTGGCCCTGCGCCTGCTAGAGCGCGCCGTCTCGGTGCGCCAAGACACCCTCACCCTCACGCGGACAACTGCACCGCACCTTGCCCCCCCCTCTACCGCGAGGAAGCACTGATGTACACCGACAAAGGCCAGCCCGACCGCAACGCCATGCTTCGCCAATACATGCCTTTGGTGCAACGCATGGCCCACCACATGATGGCCAAGCTGCCGCCCAGCGTGCAGGTCGATGACCTGATCCAGGTCGGCTTGATGGGCTTGTCTGAAGCCTTGACGCGTTTTGAGGCGAGCCAGGGCGTGCAATTCGAAACCTTCGCCTCGCAACGCATTCGCGGTGCCATGCTCGACGAGCTGCGCGAGGGCGACTGGATGTCACGCGGCTCACGCAAGAGCCAAAAAGACATCGAAGTCGCCATGCGCCGACTGGAGCACCGCCTGGGCAGAACGCCGCGTGAATCCGAAATCGCCACCGAGCTGGGCATGAACTTGCCCGACTACCAAGAACTGCTGGGCAAGGTCAAAGGCACACAACTGGTTTACCTGGAAGACATGAGCGGTGACGACGGAGACGATAGTTTTTTAGATCGCCACACGGTGGACAGTGACGCCGACCCGCTGCACATGCTGCAAGACCAGCGCCTGCGCAGCGCGCTGATCGAGGCCATCAACGGCCTGCCCGACCGAGAGAAATACATCATGAGCATGTACTACGAGCAGGACATGAACCTCAAGGAAATTGCTGCCGTTCTGGGCGTGACCGAATCCCGCATTTGCCAG
>CANCDA010000028.1 GCA_947374705.1 Comamonadaceae bacterium
CAGTCACACGCGGCGATTTAAACGTATTTATTTTTGGAGCAAAAAATGGCTCAAGTCCAAGGCAAGATTGTTCAGTGTATCGGTGCGGTGGTGGACGTGGAATTTCCACGTGACCAGATGCCCAAAATTTATGACGCGCTCAAAATGGACGGCTCTACGCTGACCCTGGAAGTGCAGCAGCAAATGGGTGACGGCATCGTTCGTACCATTGCGCTGGGCTCCTCTGACGGCCTGCGTCGCGGCATGGTGGTGCAAAACACCGCCAATCCCATCATGGTGCCTGTGGGCAAGGCCACACTGGGCCGCATCATGGACGTGCTGGGTGCGCCGATTGATGAGCGCGGCCCGGTGGCTGCCACCAAAACGGCTTCGATCCACCGCAAAGCCCCTACCTATGATGAGCTGAGCCCGTCACAAGAGCTGCTGGAAACTGGCATCAAAGTGATTGACTTGGTTTGCCCCTTCGCCAAAGGCGGCAAGGTGGGCCTGTTTGGTGGTGCTGGCGTGGGCAAGACCGTGAACATGATGGAACTCATCAACAACATCGCCAAGGCGCACAGCGGCTTGTCCGTGTTCGCCGGTGTGGGTGAGCGTACCCGCGAAGGTAACGACTTCTACCACGAGATGGCCGACTCCGGCGTGGTGAACCTTGAGAACCTCGAAGAGTCCAAAGTGGCCATGGTGTACGGCCAGATGAACGAGCCCCCAGGCAACCGTCTGCGCGTGGCCCTGACCGGTCTGACTATTGCCGAGTCCTTCCGTGACGAAGGCAAAGACGTGCTGTTCTTTGTGGACAACATCTACCGCTACACCCTGGCCGGAACCGAAGTGTCCGCGCTGTTGGGTCGTATGCCTTCCGCCGTGGGTTATCAGCCCACGCTGGCCGAAGAGATGGGTCGTTTGCAAGAGCGCATCACCTCCACCAAGACTGGCTCCATCACGTCCATCCAGGCCGTTTACGTGCCTGCCGATGACTTGACCGACCCGTCGCCTGCCACCACCTTCGCCCACCTGGATTCCACCGTGGTGCTGAGCCGTGATATCGCTTCGCTGGGTATCTACCCTGCTGTGGACCCGTTGGACTCCACCAGCCGTCAGTTGGACCCGCTGGTCGTGGGCCAAGACCACTACGAAACCGCACGCGCTGTGCAAGGCACCTTGCAGCGCTACAAAGAACTGCGCGACATCATTGCGATTTTGGGCATGGACGAGTTGGCTCCTGAAGACAAACTGGCGGTGGCACGTGCCCGCAAGATCCAGCGCTTCCTGTCCCAGCCTTTCCACGTGGCTGAAGTGTTCACTGGTTCCCCCGGTAAATACGTGACTCTGGCCGAGACCATTCGCGGCTTTAAGATGATTGTGGCTGGCGAGTGTGACCACCTGCCAGAGCAAGCCTTCTACATGGTCGGCACCATCGACGAAGCTTTCGAGAAGGCGAAGAAGGTCGCCTAAGGCGGTGCTTTCATCGACTTTTTGAATTGGAGAATTCATGAAAACCATCCACGTTGATGTGGTCAGTGCCGAAGAGTCCATCTTCTCGGGCGAAGCGCGTTTTGTCGCCTTGCCCGGTGAAGCCGGCGAGCTGGGCATTTATCCGCGTCACACCCCGCTGATCTCCCGCATCAAGTCGGGCTCGGTGCGTATTGAAAAAACCGATGGCAGCGAAGAGTTTATTTTCGTCGCTGGCGGCATTCTTGAAGTGCAACCGGATTGCGTAACCGTTCTCACGGACACCGCCATTCGTGGCAAGGATCTGGACGAAGAGAAGGCCAACGCCGCCCGATTGGCTGCGCAAGAAGCCGTCAAGAACGCCAAAAGCGAGATTGATCTGGCCAAGGCCCAGTCTGAGTTGGCGATTCTTGCGGCTCAACTCTCTGCCCTGCGCAAGTACCGCCAAAAGCGTTAAACAAGGTGCTCGCGCTCAGTCCTCGCGGATTGACACCGTCACCCAACAAAAGCCCCATTCGAAAGAGCTGGGGCTTTTGAATTGTGGATTCTTGATAACTCCGATGTGGTACAAGTTATTTGGTACTTGGGTGGGTTAAAAAGATTGGATTGCTCTGCCGATGACCAGAATCCAATGCCATTCTGAATGGATGATTGCAGGTGCACGAGAGAGGTGCGTGCAACCGTTTGTTACACTGGCGTACACAATATTTGGAGTGAACTCTCTATGAGCGATTCCGCAGTTAGCGCCCCTGAATCCGACATCCCCCTCTTCGACGTTTGGGTGCGTTTGCCGCTGGATGCAAACATTGATCTCATTGAGCAGCGTGCGCGGGATGATGCTGGCATTCGGGAAGATCATCTAACACCCTTACTCCAAGGCTTGAGCAAGGTGTCGCAGCTCAAAATTGGCTCAGCGGTGTCACGAGATCGCGCCGATGCGGCCAAAATACAATTTTCAAAAGCTGGCTTCTTGATCGAGGTGGCGCCGCTGCTCACCATACAAACCAAGATGGTGGGTGCTTTTGATGGGCGTTACTTTTGTCCGGCTTGTCAAAACCCGGTCGAGTTGCCAGACAACCGACAGTGCCCGAGTTGCGGTGTTTTTGTGGACAAGGTGGATGAAGATTTTTTGCTCAAGCGCCGTTTGAAAGAACAGGAACGCAACAAGATCGAAGCGCAGATGACCCGTGACACCAAAGCCATGGACAAACGCAACCGGGAGTTGCGTGAAGCGTCGATTCGTGAACAAATTCGCAAAGAACTTGAAGAAGAATACGGGCTGAACAAGAAAGAGAAAGACAGGGTCTTCTCGGGTAAAAAGGGATTGTTGCGGGGCGCAGTGGCGCTCGCCGTCTTGGGGCTGACCTTTGCGGGCGGTCAATATTTTCAAACACAACGGGTGCAAAGCGAGGCCAACAACGCAGCCAATGCGGTCGTAGTGGCCAAAGACGTCGCAGCGGCCAGTGTGGACAAGATGCTGGACCATGTGGGCCCCAAAGAGAGTGCTGGAGGTGCAGGCGCTAGTGCCGTAGCGCCGACAGGGGACACCGATATAGACGATCCTTTGATTCAAGCAGCGGGTGGCAAGCGCATCGGAGCAGAAGGCATCACGATTGAGCAGGCGGTTGCAGCGGCGCAGGTGCTGGGCAAATCGATAGGCAATACTGCAGGTCAAAACCCATCCCGTGCGGGTGCTGCGGGTGGTACAGCGGAGGGACGCAGTGCTACGAGTGGTGGCATAGCCGCAGGTGCTACGGGTATGGATAAGGCCGGTGCATCGACATCGGCCTCTGCGGTCGCCTCAACCGAAACCGCCGCCCCCATTGCCGAGCAAACCAAGCTGATCCTGACGGCCGAGTTTGCCCAGAAGTTGGCTGAGTTGGGCCAGGCCAGTCGCGCTCGTGAAGTGATCAAAGCTCTCAAAGCCTCCCCCAAGCTGGCCGCTGAGCCAGGTGCGGTGCAGGCGGTGCGCCGGGCCGAGCTGGAGGTTCAGGCCTGGGCGCTTCACTCTATGAGTGAGGGACGAGCACGCACGGAAATGGACCGCATCAAATCCAGCGCGGCAGCCCTGCCCGATGCGGGCGAGCGCACGCAGGTGTTGGCCCGCATCGGCGTTATTTTGAGCCGACACGTGCAGCTGCCTCCCGAAGCGGCACGCGCTTTTTTGACGCTGGCGGCCGAGGCTTTGAAGTCCGTACCCAACAGCCCACAGCGCGCCACTGTCTTGAACGATTGGGTGGTGGCCCTGGGTGAGGTGCTGCTGGCCGACGTGACGGCTCGGGCGAAGGTGGGCGATTGGTCTAAAGCCAAGGCGGCGGGTGCGCAGTTGGACGCGCTGATCAAGCAGGCACCGGAGCCCTCCTCCGTGGCAAGGCTACTGGCGATCAACTACCAGGCTCAAAACTCCTTGGGTCAGTCGGCCAAAGCGCAGCAAACTCTGGCAGAGGCCGCAGCAGCAGCCAACAGCATCAACAGCCCGTTGGAGCGGGCCAGAGTGCTGCGCGCTGTTGCCCAACTCTCACGCGCACCCATCGACGATAAGCTCCAGTCGGCGATTGCCGCACTCGCCAACCAATTAGAGCCCCGCGTGGGTCTGGAAAAAGCGCAAGCTTTGACGCAGTTGTCTTTGCTGTTCAGCGATGCGGGGCTGCGTGAAAAGTCAAGCCCACTCAATCAACAGGTGCAAACCACAGCGGGCTTAAGCTCTCAGGACAGGGCGGCTGTTAACGCCGATTTGTTGGCGCGCAGTGAAATGTCACAGGCCAAGGTCTTGCATCAATCCGGCTCGTACGCCGAGTCAGAGGCGCTGCTGCAACGGCTAGGCAGCTACTTGCTCTAAGCCCCAGCGGGCGAAGGAGCACGCCCTCCAAAAATTGCTGTGCCCACACGCACCAGGGTGCTGCCCGCGTGGATGGCGGCTTCCAGGTCAGCGCTCATGCCCATGGAGAGGGTGTCGAGCGACAAGCCCGACCGATTCAATGCAACCAACAGGGCTTGGGCTTTGGCAAACACCGCGCAAGCCGCAGCGAAGTCCGGCGCAGGCTCGGGGATGCACATCAGGCCGCGCAGTTTCAGGTTGGGCAATGCGGCCACGGCGTGCGCCAGGGTCTGCAGCTCATCCGGCGTCACGCCCGATTTGTTGGCCCCAGCATCCACATTGACCTGCAAACACACATTCAAGGGCGGCAGGTGTGTAAGGCGCTGCTCACTCAGGCGCTGTGCAATTTTGAATCGATCCACCGACTGCGCCCAGGCGAAGTGCTCGGCCACCAGACGGGTCTTGTTGCTCTGGATTGGGCCAATGCAATGCCATTCGATGGGCAGTGCAGCCAGCGCCTGGATTTTATGCACCGCCTCGGCGATATAGTTCTCGCCAAACGCGGTTTGCCCCGCCGCAAAAGCCTGGGCGACGGTCTCAGGACCCAAGGTTTTTGAAACCGCGAGTAACTGCACCGAACCCGATGCCCGCCCGGCGGCAAGACATGCGGCGTCAATGCGGTTGCGAACGGTTTGGAGATTGGTGCTAATCATGGTCATAATTGTCCGGCAATATCACATGCATCACACCAACCCGCGAGGAATCTGTGGACATCACCCAACTGTTGGCCTTTAGCGTCAAAAACAAAGCCTCGGACCTTCACCTTTCGGCCGGTCTGCCCCCCATGATCCGCGTGCACGGCGATGTGCGTCGCATCAATGTGGACGCGCTGGACCACAAGCAGGTGCACGCCATGGTGTACGACATCATGAACGACAACCAGCGCAAGCACTTCGAGGAGTTTTTGGAGATTGACTTTTCGTTTGAAATTGAAGGGCTGGCGCGTTTTCGGGTCAACGCCTTCAACCACAACCGGGGTGCGGGCGGCGTATTTCGTACCATTCCCAGCAAGATTTTGTCGCTAGAGCAACTCAATGCACCCAAAATTTTTGCGGATTTGGCCATGAGGCCGCGCGGCATGGTGCTGGTGACGGGGCCCACCGGCTCGGGCAAGTCCACCACCTTGGCGGCCATGGTCAACTACCTCAATGAGAACGAGTTTGGCCACATCCTCACCGTGGAAGACCCGATTGAGTTCGTGCACGAATCCAAAAAATGCCTGATTAACCAGCGCGAGGTTGGCCCACACACGCTGAGTTTTGCGGCAGCGCTGCGCTCAGCCCTACGCGAAGACCCAGACGCTATTTTGGTGGGCGAGATGCGCGACCTGGAGACCATCCGACTGGCCATGACGGCCGCCGAGACCGGTCACTTGGTGTTTGGCACCTTGCACACGTCCAGTGCTGCCAAGACCATCGACCGGATCATTGACGTGTTTCCGGCGGACGAAAAAGAAATGGTGCGCGCCATGCTGTCAGAGTCGCTCCAGGCCGTGATTTCACAAACGCTGTGCAAAACCAAGGATGGCCAGGGCCGCATCGCGGCGCACGAGATCATGCTGGGCACGCCCGCCATTCGCAACCTGATTCGTGAGGCCAAAGTGGCGCAGATGTACTCCAGCATCCAGACCGGCAACGCTGTGGGCATGCAGACGCTGGACCAAAACCTGACCGATCTGGTCAAGCGCAACCTCATCACCCCAGCGGAAGCCCGCAGCAAGGCCAAGATTCCCGAGAATTTTCCGGGGTGATATGGCCCCCACGCTTGTCACTTCGTGTACTGCGCTGCCCCCCAAGGGGGCCGTGCCTTGCTTGGGGCGGCCCGGCGCTGCGGCGGACATTAGACTAACGTTTTAAAGGTTCTTATGGAACGCGACTTAGCCACCAAATTCATCAACGATCTGCTCAAGCTGCTGATCAGTCGAACCGGCAGTGACCTGTTCATCACCAGCGATTTCCCCCCAGCCATCAAGGTGGATGGCAAGGTCACCAAGGTCTCGCCTCAGCCGTTGACGGCAGCGCACACCTTGGCGTTGACGCGCTCCATCATGAACGACAAGCAGGTGGCCGAGTTCGAGCGCACCAAGGAGTGCAACTTTGCCATTGCGCCGCCCGAGATTGGGCGCTTTCGCGTCAATGCTTTTGTGCAGCAGGGCAAGGTCGGCATGGTGTTGCGGGTCATCCCCACGGTCTTGCCGACCATCGACTCGCTGGGCATGCCCCAGGTGCTTAAAGACGTGGTGATGTCCAAGCGCGGCCTGTGCATTTTGGTGGGGGCCACGGGCTCGGGCAAGTCCACCACGCTGGCGGCCCTGGTGGACTGGCGCAACGAAAATTCATTCGGTCACATCATCACGATTGAAGACCCGGTGGAGTTCGTGCACGCGCACAAGAACTGCGTCATCACCCAGCGCGAAGTGGGGCTGGACACCGATGGCTGGGATATCGCCTTGAAGAACACCCTGCGCCAAGCCCCGGATGTGATTTTGATGGGCGAGATCCGTGACCGCGAGACCATGGAGCATGCCGTGGCTTTTGCAGAGACCGGTCATCTGTGTCTGGCCACCTTGCACGCCAACAGCTCGAACCAGGCGCTTGACCGCATCATCAACTTCTTCCCCGAAGAGCGTCGCGCGCAGTTGTTGATGGATCTCTCGCTCAACCTGCGGGCGCTGGTGTCGCAGCGATTGATTCCACGGCAAGACAGCAAGGGCCGTGCTGCGGTGGTCGAGATCATGCTTAATTCGCCGCTGATCTCTGACTTGATCTTCAAAGGCGATGTCACCGAAATCAAAGAGATCATGAAGAAAAGCCGTGGCATGGGCATGCAGACCTTTGACCAAGCCTTGTTTGACGCTTTTGAAGGTAATCTCATCACCTACGAAGACGCCTTGCGCAATGCCGACTCGGTGAACGATTTACGCTTGCAAATCAAGCTCAGTAGCGTGCGTGGTCGTGCGCCTGATTTGAGCGCGGGCACCGAAAATATGCTGATTGTTTGAACCTCATTTTTGACGCCATGGCCAATATTCACTCGAAAACTTACGAAACCATGCCTTCGCGCCAAGTCGCTTTTCTGGGCCTGGGCGTCATGGGTTATCCCATGGCAGGACATCTGGCGCTGGCCGGGCATCAGGTCACAGTCTACAACCGCACACCCGCCAAGGCGCAAACCTGGTGCGACGAGTTTGCCCGCAGCGTCGCACCTCGACAGGCCGCCACACCCCGCTTGGCCGTGCAGGACGCCGACTTCGTGTTCGCCTGCGTCGGCAATGACGACGACTTGCGCAGCATCACGCTGGGCCCTGAGGGCGCTTTTGCAGGCATGAAATCCAGTGCGGTTTTTGTCGATCACACCACCGCTTCAGCACAAGTGGCGCGAGAGCTCTTCGCCGCCGCTCAAGCCCAAGGCCTGCACTTCATCGATGCGCCGGTCTCAGGTGGGCAAGCGGGCGCGCAAAACGGTGCGCTAACGGTGATGTGCGGTGGTGATGCCGCGGCCTTTGCAGCGGCTCATCCGGTCACCATGGCCTTCTCGCGCGCCGTCACTCACGTGGGGGCCAGTGGCGCGGGCCAATTGGCCAAGATGGTGAACCAGATTTGCGTGGCCGGTGTCATTCAAGGCCTGGCCGAAGGCATTGCCTTTGGTCAACAGGCCGGGTTGGACATGAACCAGGTACTGGACGTCATCAGCAAAGGCGCAGCCCAAAGCTGGCAGATGGAAAACCGGGGCAAGACCATGGTGGCCGACCAGTTCGACTTTGGCTTTGCCGTGGACTGGATGCGCAAAGACTTGGGTCTGTTGCTGGACGAAGCCCGCCGCAATGGGTCGCGCTTGCCCGTCACGGCCCTGCTCGATCAGTTCTACGCCGATGTTCAGCAGATGGGTGGCCAGCGCTGGGACACGTCGAGTTTGATTAAGCGCTTGAAGTGATCACCGTTCGCCCTACGGCTTGACTTCGTTAGTCGCAGGCTTGGGCAGCAGGTTTTGTAACTCGACGTCCGTGATGATTTCCATCACGCGCACCACTTTTTGCACACCGCTCGTCCCACGCACTACTTCAGTGGCGAGCTCGGCTTCTCGCTGCGTGACACGACCCATCAAGTAGGTGGTGCCGCGCTCGGTCACCACCTTGAAGGCGCTGGCGTACAGGTCTTTTTCATCCACCATGGCGGCTTTGACCCGACCCGTGGTCAACGTGTCTGAGGTGCGTTGAGACAGGGTGGTGTTGCCCATCACAGCCAGCTCATTGACGATGACGCGCACATTGGCCACCTGTGAGACCACCTGCTCCACCAGCTGTTTGGTTTGCTCAGTTGGGACCTCGCCCGTGAGCAGCACTTGACGGTTGTAGCTGGTGATGTTGACGTGGCCCCGGTCTGTCAGCGTGTCGCGCACGCGGGTGTTAGCGCGCACTTCAATGCCTTCATCTTCGAGTTGCGTGCCCGCTGTTCGGCGATCGACCGCCACCAGACCACCCATCATGGCGCCGCCCAACACCACGGGGAAGCAGGCGCTCAAAGATGCGACGCAAATGCTTGCGAGCAACAGCTTGAGGCTCAAATGTTGAAATGTTGATTTCATGTGGGTGTTTCCTGTTCGCCCATCAGTTGGGCATCGACGCCGTCGCAAAGGCAATGCAGCGTTAAGAGGTGAACTTCCTGGATGCGCGCAGTGCGCTCGTGCGGCACGCAGACGTGCACATCGGTATCGCGCAGCGCATGGTTCATCTTGCCGCCGCCGCGCCCAGTGAGTGCCACCACGGTCATCTCGCGCTCATGCGCGGCCTCCACCGCAGCCAGCACATTGGCTGAGTTGCCACTGGTGGTGATGGCCAGCAACACGTCCCCGGGTTGCCCCAGGGCGCGTACCTGGCGCGAGAAGATGACGTTGAAGTCGTAGTCGTTGGCAATGGCGGTGATGATGGACGAGTCAGTCGTCAGGGCAATCGCGCCCAACTCCGGTCGTTCGCGCTCAAAGCGGCCCACAAACTCCGCTGCAAAGTGCTGCGCATCAGCGGCTGAGCCTCCGTTGCCGCAGGCGAGTACCTTGCCCCCGCTGGTCACGCAATTCAGGATGGCCTGCACCGCCGAGGCGATAGGTTTTGCAAGGACTTGTGCCGCCTGGTACTTCAGGTCAGCACTGTCGATAAAGTGTTGTTGGATGCGTTGCTCTAGCATAGGGGGATGATAACCGGGCGCACCGAGCCTTGCCCAGCCGACCCGATCGCATCTTCGCTTTGCAAAGAAGGGAAAACCCCCGGTGCCAAACTGAAGTACGCGGCTACACTCACGCCACTCCCCACGGCGCACAAGCGCCGTACGAGAGGAACCGAGAAGGCAACGCGCTGGTTTAATAAAATCAAATAACTGCACATCCAAAGTAGATGGGCTCTCCAAGGCACCGGCCAACCCGGTGCCTTTTGTTTTTCTTTCATGCCTTTGAAACGCCCATGGAACTGATTCTGGTCACGCTGGCCTCTGCACTGGCCGGGTTTATTGATTCGATTGTGGGCGGCGGGGGGTTGATCCTCGTGCCTGCGCTGTTTGCCGCCTACCCGGGCGCGCACGCGGCCACCTTGCTGGGCACCAACAAGTCGGCCTCGGTGTGGGGCACGCTGTTTGCCGCTGCGCAGTACAGCCGCCGGGTGAGCCTGCCCTGGCCCACGCTGTGGCCTGCCATGTTGGCCAGCGCCTTGGGCTCTTTCGCCGGGGCTTGGCTGCTGACGTTGATCTCACCGCAGTTGCTGCGCCAGTTTTTGCCCCTTGTGCTGGTGGTTTTGTTGCTCTACACCTTGGCCAAAAAAGAATTGGGGCGCACGCACGCACCGCGCTTTGCCGGGCGCAGGGAGGCGGTGGTCGCTTCACTCATTGCCTTGGTGCTGGGCACCTATGACGGGTTTTTTGGCCCTGGCACGGGCAGCTTTTTTGTCTTCCTGCTGGTGCGCTGGCTGGGCTACGATTTCTTGAACGCCACGGCCTGCACCAAGCTGCTCAACCTCAGCAGCAACCTGGCCGCGCTGATCTTGTTGGCGCTCAAAGGCCATGTCTGGTGGCACATGGCGCTGGGTCTGGCGCTGGCCAATGTGGCAGGCAGTTTGTTGGGTACGCGCATGGCGCTCAAACACGGCGCGGGCTTTGTACGGCTGGCTTTTATCGGGGTGGTGAGCGCCCTGATTTTGAAGACCGGTTTCGATGCACTTCATCTGTGAGCTAGCTGTGAGTTTGGCGACAAAAGACCTCGCTATGATGGCGCCAGCCTTACCCATTCACCGGAGTGCGACATGACTTTTTTACCAAAGCTGACTGTAGTGCTGTTGCTGGTTACCGTCACGGCCACCACCCACGCCCAAACGCCCAAAGATTATCCGAGCAAGCCGATCAAGATGGTCGTGTCCTTTCCGCCCGGTGGGCCGACTGACAACAGCATTCGAATGATGACTGAGAAGCTCGGTGAGCTATTGAAGCAATCGGTTTTTGTAGAAAACAAAGCCGGTGCGGCGGGGAATGTGGGCGCACAATTCGTCGCTACTGCGCCGCCTGATGGCTATACGTTTTTGGTCACTTCGTCGGCCTACGCCGTCAACCCCAGTCTGTACGGTGCCAAGGCGGGCTACAACCCCGATAAAGATTTCATCCCGGTCGTTGTGCTGTCCACCCAGCCCAATGTCATCTCGGTCAATGAAAAAGTGCCAGTCAACAGCTTGGCCGAACTCAAGCTGTATGCAGCCAATGGCAAAGCCTCCTTCTCGTCACCAGGCAGTGGAACCACCCCGCACTTGACATGTGAAAACATCTTCCGCGTGATGTGGAAGTCTGACATTGTTCATGTTCCCTACAAAGGGGCAGGCCCAGCCTCTTTGGCCGTGGTGAGTGGTGAAACGCCGGTGGGCTGTACGGCCGCATTTGGCGTTTACCAGTTTGCCAAGCAAGGCAAAGTCAAGCTACTAGGCATCTCCAGTGAGAAGCGATTGTCCAGTCTGCCCCACGTGCCGACCTTCGCCGAGTTGGGTTACGCCGACATCAACGACTACACTTGGACCACCGTCTTTGCCCCTGCCGGTACACCCACAGCCGTGATTGACAAGATGAACCGTGCCATGAACCAAATTTTGGAGATGCCGGAGTTCAAAACCAAGTTTGACAATGGGGGGTTGTTGACCGTGGGTGGCTCACCCGCAGAAACCGCGGCCTACATCACCAGTGAAATCGCGCACTGGAGCAAGATCGTTAAAAGCACGGGCGCCAAGGCGGACTGATGAAACTCAACGCACCGGTGGCCAAGGCACCTCAGCCGCTAGCCTCGGTTTGCCCATCGGCGCGCCCGCCTTGCCCAACTTGACGGCAGCCATATCTTCTTCGTTGGGGTATTGGCCGAGCAGCCAGTAGTCAAACACGCGCCGCGCGATAGGGGCGGCGTGTTCGGCACCAAAGCCCGCGTTTTCCACCACCACGGCCAGGGCGATCTTGGGGTCATCGGCTGGGGCAAAGGCCATGTAGAGGGCGTGGTCGCGCTGGTGCTCTTCCATGTTCTTGGCGTTGTACTTTTCTTTTTGCCCAATGCCCACGGCTTGAGCCGTGCCGGTCTTGCCACCACTTAGATAGCCCGCCCCGGCAAATACGCGAGCCGAGGTGCCCTCTTGCGTCACACCGACCAGGGCTTTGCGGATGATGGCCACGTTTTCGGCGTTGTAGCCCAGGTCTTGCGCAGGCGATGGGGCTTGCATGATTTTGGTGTGGGTGACGGCATCTTGTGTGGCCACCACCAATTGGGGTGAATGCTTGATGCCACCATTGACCAAGGTGGCCGTGGCACTGGCCAGCTGCAGCATGGTGAAGGTGTTGTAGCCCTGGCCAATGCCCAGAGAAATCGTTTCACCGGCAAACCATTTTTTCTGTTCAGGGCGTTTGAAGTAACCGCGTTTCCAGGCCTGGCTGGGCAGCACGCCGCGCACTTCGCCCTGCACATCAATGCCGCTGAGTTGGCCAAAGCCCAGGGGCTTCATGAAGTCGTGAATGGCGTCCACGCCCAAGTCATTGGCCAGCGAGTAGTAATACACATTGCTGGACTTGACGATGCTTAAGTACATGTCCACCGCGCCTAGGCCATGGTCGCCATGGCTGCGAAAGGTGTGACCACCAAAGTTCCACGAACCTGCGTCGTTGACGATGAAGGACGCGGAGCGCTTGCCGCTCTGTAAAGCCGCCATGGCCATGAAAGGCTTGTAGGTGGAGCCCGGCGGATAGGTGCCACGCAGGGCGCGGTTGAGCAGGGGTTTGTTGATGGAGCCGTTGAGCTCGTTCCAACTCTCCTGGTCGATGCCTTCGACAAACAGATTGGGGTCAAAAGTGGGCTTGCTCACAAAAGCCAGTACCTGGCCGGTCTTGGGGTCCAGCGCCACCAGCGCACCGCGCCGATCACCAAACATGGTCTCGATCAGGTTTTGCAACTTGATGTCCACCGACAACATAATGGTGTCGCCCGGTGTGGAGGGCTTGCTGGCCAGCCTGCGCATGGCTCGGCCCCCGGCCGAGGTCTCCACCTCTTCCACACCGGTGAGCCCGTGCAACTGGGTTTCAAAGCTTTGCTCCACGCCCAGTTTGCCGATGTACTCGGTGCCCCGGTAGTTGGCCTGCGCTTCATCGGTCCAGTCTTCCTGGGCCTTTTTTTCAGTCGGGTTGATACGACCGATGTAGCCAATCAAGTGACTGGCCAGCTCGCCACCGGGGTACTGGCGAAACAGGCGGGCTTTGATCTCCACCCCGGGAAAGCGAAAACGCTGCGCCGCAAAGCGGGCCACTTCTTCATCGGTCAAACGTGTGCGGATGGGCAGGGATTCGATGCCCTTGGTTTCTTCGCGTTGCTTTTTATAGCGCCGCTTGTCGCGTGCGGAGATGTCCAACACTTGCGACAAGTCTTCAATCGTCTGCTCAATATCGACCACTTTGGACGGCGTGATCTCGAGCGTGTAGGCTGAGTAGTTGGTGGCCAAGACAAGGCCATTGCGGTCCAAAATCAAACCACGATTGGGTACCACCGGCACGATGGCGGTGCGGTTGTTTTCAGCCTGCTCGTTCAGATCGTTATGACGCAACACCTGCAAGTAAACCAGCCTCAGCGCCAGCAGCACAAACAAAACCAGCATGAGCGCGGTAACCGTCAGCACCCGCAGCCGAAAGCGCGTCAAGTCCGCTTGGACGTTACGGAACTCGGTCATAACGGGCGGTGGTCATCCTGCTCCGGCGCGCGCCGCTGGGGCAAGAGCAAGATCACACTGACCAGCGGCCATAACAAAGACTCGATCATCGGGGCCAACAACAAGGAAAGGCCTGGGAAAGTGCCGCCCACCATCATGCGCACGGCCAGCTCCACAGCGTGGGCCACAAAAAACAAAGGTAAGACATGCAGGGCTTGTGAGGGCACAGGAAACCACAGCAGACGTCGATGGATGCTGGTGGCAAAAAAATTCAGCACGGTGTAGGCCAGCGCGTTTTGACCCAGCACACTGCCCTGGTGAACGTCAATCACCAGTCCAAACATGAACGCAAGCCCCACGCCCACGCGTTGCGGCTGGTGGACACCCCAAAACACCAGCGTCACCGCCAGTACATCGGGCACCCACGCGGCACGCCCCCACAGGCCCATGTTTTGAAACAGGCTCCAAAGCAGGGCCATCAACAAACTGCCCCAGATGAACAGGGGATTGGCGGGCAATAGCAACTGCTGGCCTTGTCGCATGATCATGGTGCTGCGCCTTTCTTGCCGCTTTTCTGAACAACGTCAGGCACGGGTCGCGCTGGGATTTGTCCCGAAATCGGTTGCAAAACCATCACATGCAAAGCCCCATCCACACCCGCCAGCGGTGTGCAAAAGATGTGGGCGAAGGCGGTCTCCACCCTGCGCTCAATCTTGTCCACGCGGGCCACTGGCAAGCCAGGTGGATAGACCCCGTCCACACCACTGGTCGTGAGCACGTCGCCCACCTGCACATCGGCGTTGGACGCCATGAAACGCAGTTCCAGAGCATGGGCATGAGCGCCCGGGTCGCCAAAGGCGACCGCCCGCGCACCGGTGCGCACATTGAGCACGGGGATGGCCTGCTCGCGATCCGTGACCAGCGTGACTTCGCTGACCGACGGATAAACGCGCGTGACTTGGCCCAGCACGCCGCGTTCATCCAGCACAGGCGAGCCCGCACTCACACCTTGAAGGAAGCCTTTGTCAATCACCACTTTGCGCGAGTAAGCGTCGGCCGAGTCGTACAAGACCTGGGCCGCTTGCGACGGGGTGCTGATGCGCGCACGCAATTGCAGCATTTGCCGCAAACGCGCGTTCTCTAGCGTGAGTTGATCCACCTGGTTGGCACGTTGCGATTGCAGACCGAGTTTGTGTCGCGCCGCATCCGCGGTGGACTGCGACACCTTCAAGGACTCAAAGTAGCTGCCGACCTCTTCCGCCAAGAACACAGGCCGCATCACCAGCCACTGAACCGGGTACACCACCGCAGCCAGTGCGATGCGCAGAGGCTGCGTGAGCTTGAAACGCGTGTCAGCCACCATGAGAAACAGCGCCAAAGCGCTGAACACAATCAGTTTGGAAAGTGCCGACGCGCCTTGTCGAAAAAAAGGCGGCGGCGATCGATCAAGAGTGCCTAAAGGCATGAAGCCATCAACTTCATTCGCTGGTGAAGATGGAGCCTAAGTGATCCATGCGCTCCAAAGCCATACCGCAACCGCGCACCACGCAAGTCAGTGGGTCTTCGGCCACCAACACGGGCAGGCCGGTTTCTTCGGACAACAAGCGATCCAGATCGCGCAGTAAGGCTCCGCCGCCGGTCAACATCATGCCGCGGTCGGCAATATCGGCACCCAGTTCAGGCGGGGTTTGCTCCAGCGCGTTTTTGACGGCGGAGACGATGTTGTTGAGCGGGTCAGTCAGGGCTTCCAGAATTTCATTGCTGGAGATGGTGAAGCTGCGCGGCACGCCCTCAGACAGATTGCGCCCGCGCACTTCCATTTCCTTGACCTCGCTGCCGGGGAAGGCCGAGCCAATTTGTTTTTTGATGGACTCAGCCGTAGGCTCGCCAATCAGCATGCCGTAGTTGCGACGGATGTAGTTGATGATGGCCTCGTCGAACTTGTCGCCGCCCACGCGCACACTGCCCTTGTAAACCATGCCGCCCAGCGAGATCACACCGACTTCAGTGGTGCCACCGCCAATGTCCACCACCATGGAGCCAGAGGCCTCGGACACGGGCAAACCCGCGCCGATGGCTGCGGCCATGGGTTCTTCGATCAAAAACACCTCGCTCGCGCCCGCACCCAGTGCAGATTCGCGAATGGCACGGCGCTCGACTTGGGTTGAGCCGCAAGGCACGCAAATGATGATGCGTGGGCCGGGCTTGAATACACCACGAGGGTGCACCATCTTGATGAATTGCTTGAGCATTTGCTCAGTGACGGTGAAGTCGGCAATCACGCCATCTTTCATCGGGCGAATGGCCTCGATGTTGCCGGGCACCTTGCCCAGCATGGCCTTGGCTTCTTTGCCCACGGCTTGAATGGTTTTTTTGCCCTGTGGCCCACCTTCATGGCGAATGGCCACGACCGAAGGCTCGTCCAGCACAATACCTTTGTCGCGCACGTAAATCAGGGTGTTGGCTGTCCCCAGATCGATCGCCAAATCTGAAGAAAAATACCGACGAAATGACCCAAACATGAAAATCCTCTCTGAGGGCATGGCAGACGCGTCGGCCCACCACCACCCATTTGACTGTTAAAAACCATTCACGACACTCAAAACCTGCGCGGACAGAAAAGTGTCGCCTAAAGGCGGGATAATACTCCATCCCCCTGTAAATGACCCCGTCTCGTGCTCTCAAATCATGAGTGCTTTACACCCGGTTTCAACTCTTTTTCGCCATGTCACTGACTGCACTTGATATTTCCCGGATTGCCAATCTGGCACGCCTGGAACTCAGCCCCCCAGAAGCCGAGCGCATGCTCGGCCAGATCAATGATTTTTTCAGCATTGTTGAAAAAATGCGCGCCGTGGACACCACGGGCATTGAGCCACTGGCGCACCCCATGGCGACCATCCAGGACGTCGCCTTGCGCCTGCGCGAAGACGTGGTCAGCGAGCCTAATAACCGCGAAGCCAACCAAGCCAACGCCCCCGCCGTTGAAATGGGCCTGTTCCTCGTTCCCAAGGTCATCGAATGAGCCACCTAACCCCCGAACTGCATGACCTCTCCGTGGCCGCGCTGGCCCAGCACCTGCGCGAGCGCAAGGTTTCAGCCGTCGAAACCGCTCAACACTTTTTGATGAGAGTCAAAGCGAACGAATCCCTTGCTGCTTTTGTGGATTTGAATGAAGACGCCACCCTGGCCCAGGCCCGTGCAGCCGATCAAGCCTTGGCCGCAGGGACAGCGGGGCCGCTGGCCGGCGTGCCCATCGCCCACAAGGATATTTTTGTCACCCGCGATTTTGTGGCCACAGCAGGCTCACGCATGTTGGCCGGCTACCGCTCGCCCTTTGATGCCACCGTCGTGCAGCGCCTGGGCCAAGGCGTTGCGGGCGACAACAAGTCAGGTGCGGGCATGGTGACGCTGGGCAAAGTCAGTTGTGATGAATTTGCCATGGGCTCGGCCAATGAAAAATCAGCCACGCCGCCGTTGGGGCACAGCAGCCCGACCCCGGTGCGCAACCCTTGGGACGCCAGCCGTATTCCAGGTGGCTCGTCCGGTGGCAGTGCAGCAGCCGTGGCCGCGCGCTTGGCCCCTGCCGCCAGTGGCACAGACACGGGCGGCTCGATCCGACAGCCCGCCTCGTTTTGCGGCATCACCGGCATCAAGCCCACCTATGGCCGGGCCTCACGCTACGGCATGATTGCCTATGCCTCCAGCCTGGATCAAGCTGGCCCCATGGCGCGCAGCGCCGAAGACTGCGCCTTGTTGCTCAGCGCCATGTGCGGGCCTGATTTGGACCGTGATTCGACCTCACTGGATGTGCCTGCCGAGGACTTTTCGCGCTCGCTCAACGATTCGATCAGCGGCCTGCGCATCGGTATCCCTCAAGAATTTTTCGGCGAAGGCTTGTCGCCCGATGTGCGCACGGCAGTCGATGCCGCGCTCAAGGAGTATGAAAAACTCGGTGCTCAACTGGTGCCCATTTCCCTGCCCCGCACCGAGCTGTCCATCCCCGTGTACTACGTCATTGCGCCCGCCGAAGCGTCGAGCAACCTGAGTCGCTTTGACGGCGTCAAGTTCGGCCACCGCGCCTCGGACTACACCGACCTGGTGAGCATGTACAAAAAAACCCGCGCTGAAGGCTTTGGCGATGAGGTCAAGCGCCGCATCATGGTCGGGGCCTATGTGCTGAGCCACGGCTACTACGACGCCTACTACCTGCAAGCGCAAAAAATCCGCCGCATGATCGCCGACGACTTTCAAAATGCGTTCAAGACCTGCGACGTGATTGCCGGCCCCGTTGCCCCCACGGTTGCCTGGAAAATCGGCGAAAAAGCCGACGACCCAGTGGCCAACTACCTGGCCGACATCTTCACCCTGCCCGCCTCACTGGCTGGGCTGCCTGGCATGAGCGTGCCTGCGGGTTTTGC
>CANCDA010000029.1 GCA_947374705.1 Comamonadaceae bacterium
GAAGAAGAAATTCGCGGCATGCTCAAGCTGGCTTACCCGGACGAGATCGTCAAGGCCAAAGGTCTGACGGCTGCTCGCACCCAAGCCATGCTGTTTGATGGCCGCAGTGGCGACGCATTTGAGCGCCCCACCACGGTCGGCTACATGCACGTGCTCAAGCTTCACCACTTGGTGGACGACAAGATGCATGTGCGTTCAACCGGGCCTTACAGCTTGGTCACGCAGCAGCCCCTGGGCGGCAAGGCGCAGTTTGGTGGACAGCGTTTCGGCGAGATGGAGGTCTGGGCGCTCGAAGCCTATGGCGCCGCCTACACGCTGCAAGAAATGCTCACCGTCAAGTCAGACGACGTGCAGGGCCGTACCAAGGTCTATGAAAACATCGTCAAAGGTGAGCACGCCATTGAGGCGGGCATGCCCGAGTCGTTCAACGTGTTGGTCAAAGAGATTCGCTCTTTGGGCCTGGACATTGAATTGACGCGTTCCTGAAACCTTGCGGGACAGACCAGGATTGCATCGCAATCTGCTCTGTCCTCAACTGATTAAATTTGAGGAAATAGGCACATGAAATCACTACTCGACCTGTTCAAGCAATTCACGCCGGATGAGCATTTCGATGCCATCAAAATCGGCATGGCCTCGCCCGAGAAGATCCGTTCCTGGTCTTTCGGCGAAGTCAAGAAGCCTGAAACCATCAATTACCGCACCTTCAAGCCTGAGCGTGATGGTCTGTTTTGCGCCAAAATTTTTGGCCCCATCAAAGACTACGAATGCCTGTGCGGCAAATACAAACGCCTCAAGCACCGTGGTGTCATCTGCGAGAAGTGCGGCGTTGAAGTCACACAGACCAAAGTGCGCCGTGAGCGCATGGGCCACATCGATCTGGCCGCACCTTGCGCCCACATCTGGTTCCTGAAGTCCTTGCCGAGCCGTTTGGGTTTGGTGCTGGACATGACACTGCGGGATATCGAACGCGTGTTGTACTTTGAAGCTTACGTGGTGACCGATCCCGGCATGACCCCGCTGAAGAAGTACAGCATCATGTCCGAGGACGACTACGACGCCAAGTTCAAGGAATACGGCGACGAGTTCACGGCCAAGATGGGCGCTGAAGGCATCAAGGATTTGCTGCAAAGCATTGACATTGATGGTTCCATTGAGCGTTTGCGCAATGACGCGACCGGCTCCGAGCTGAAAATCAAGAAGAACACCAAGCGCCTTAAAGTGCTAGAAGCCTTCAAGAAGTCCGGCATCAAGCCCGAGTGGATGGTGCTGGAAGTGCTGCCTGTGTTGCCGCCAGACCTGCGCCCGCTCGTTCCCCTGGACGGTGGCCGCTTCGCGACCTCTGACCTGAACGACCTGTACCGCCGCGTCATCAACCGCAACAGCCGTCTGCGCCGTTTGCTGGAACTCAAAGCGCCCGAGATCATTGCGCGCAATGAGAAGCGCATGTTGCAAGAGGCGGTGGACTCGTTGCTGGACAACGGTCGTCGCGGCAAGGCCATGACAGGCGCCAACAAGCGCGCGCTCAAGTCGCTGGCCGACATGATCAAAGGCAAGAGCGGTCGTTTCCGTCAGAACTTGCTGGGCAAACGGGTGGACTACTCTGGCCGTTCGGTCATCGTGGTGGGCCCAACACTTAAATTGCATCAGTGCGGTCTGCCCAAGCTGATGGCGCTGGAATTGTTCAAACCTTTCATCTTCTCGCGCCTGGAAGCCATGGGCATTGCGACCACCATCAAGGCGGCGAAGAAAGAAGTTGAATCCGGCACGCCCGTGGTGTGGGACATCCTGGAAGAGGTCATCAAAGAGCATCCCATCATGCTCAACCGTGCGCCCACCCTGCACCGTCTGGGCATCCAAGCCTTTGAGCCGATCCTGATTGAAGGCAAGGCCATTCAATTGCACCCGCTGGTTTGCTCGGCCTTCAATGCCGACTTTGACGGCGATCAAATGGCCGTTCACGTGCCTTTGTCGGTAGAAGCGCAAATGGAAGCCCGCACGCTGATGCTGGCTTCTAACAACGTGCTGTTCCCGGCCAATGGCGAGCCCTCCATCGTGCCGTCGCAAGACGTGGTGCTGGGTCTGTACTACACGACCCGTGAGCGCATCAACGGCAAAGGTGAAGGCCTGATTTTTTCGGATACGGGCGAAGTTCAGCGCGCACTCGATGCGGGCGAGGTCGAGCTCACCGCCAAGATTAATGTGCGCCTGACCGAGTACACCAAAGACAAGGAAACCGGCGAGTTGACCGCTTCGACCAAGTTGTGGGAAACCACGGCGGGTCGTGCTTTGTTGAGCGAAATTTTGCCCAAGGGCCTGCCCTTTAGCAACATCAACAAGGCCTTGAAGAAGAAGGAAATCTCCAAACTCATCAACGTGTCGTTCCGCAAATGCGGTTTGAAAGAAACCGTGGTGTTCGCCGACAAGTTGCTGCAAAACGGTTTCCGTTTGGCCACCAAGTCCGGCATCTCGATTTGCATCGACGACATGCTGGTGCCCAATGAAAAGCACGAGATCATTGAAGGCGCAGAGAAGGAAGTCAAAGACATTGAGCAGCAATACGTCTCGGGTCTGGTGACCTCTGGCGAACGCTACAACAAGGTGGTGGACATTTGGGGCAAGGCGGGTGACAAGGTTTCCAAGGTCATGATGGACCAGCTGCGCACCGAGAAGACCACGGATCGTCACGGCAAAACGGTGGACCAAGAGTCGTTCAACTCCATCTACATGATGGCCGACTCCGGTGCGCGCGGTTCAGCGGCACAGATTCGCCAGTTGGCCGGTATGCGGGGCTTGATGGCCAAGCCTGACGGCTCCATCATCGAGACGCCGATCACCGCGAACTTCCGCGAAGGTCTGAACGTGTTGCAGTACTTCATCTCCACCCACGGTGCTCGTAAGGGTCTGGCGGATACGGCGTTGAAGACGGCCAACTCGGGCTATCTGACGCGTCGTTTGGTGGACGTGACGCAAGACTTGGTGGTCATCGAGAACGACTGCGGCACGACCGACGGCGCACTCATGCGCGCCATTGTCGAAGGTGGCGAGGTGATTGAGTCCTTGCGTGACCGCATTCTGGGGCGTACCGTCGCTGACGACGTGCTGCACCCTGAGAACCGCGACGTGCTGGCCAAGGCCGGTGAGTTGCTGGACGAAGATCGCCTTGACGAACTCGAAGCCGCTGGTGTGGACGAAGTCAAAGTCCGCACCGCGCTGACCTGTGCCACCCGCTTTGGCTTGTGCGCAGCTTGCTATGGCCGCGACCTGGGCCGTGGTGGCCTCATCAATATTGGTGAAGCAGTGGGTGTGATTGCCGCCCAATCCATCGGCGAGCCTGGCACACAGCTGACCATGCGCACCTTCCACATCGGTGGTGCAGCGTCACGTGCGGCCATTGCCTCCAGCGTGGAAGCCAAGTCTAGCGGCATCATCAGCTTCAACGCCACGATGCGCTATGTGACCAATAGCAAAAAAGAGCTGGTGGTGATTGCCCGCTCCGGTGAAATCGTCATTCATGACGAGCATGGCCGTGAGCGTGAGCGCCACAAAGTGCCTTATGGCGCGGTGCTGACGGTCAAGGCCGACCAAGCCATCAAGGCGGGCGCGATTCTGGCCAACTGGGACCCGTTGACGCGCCCCATCATCACCGAATTCGCGGGCAAAGCGCAATTCGAAAATGTCGAAGAGGGCATGACGGTGGCCAAGCAGGTGGACGAAGTCACCGGCCTGTCCACCCTGGTTGTGATTGACCCGAAACGCCGTGGCTCAGCCAAGGTGATTCGTCCGCAGGTCAAGCTGATTGACGCGAGCGGCAATGAAGTCAAGATCCCGGGCACTGATCACTCGGTGACCATTGGCTTCCCGGTCGGCGCCTTGATTCAAGTGCGTGACGGTATGGATGTGGGCCCCGGCGAGGTGCTGGCCCGTATCCCGATTGAAGGCCAGAAAACGCGCGACATCACCGGCGGTTTGCCGCGTGTGGCCGAGTTGTTCGAAGCCCGCACACCGAAAGACAAAGGCATGCTGGCTGAAGTCACCGGTACGGTGTCCTTTGGTAAGGAAACCAAAGGCAAGGTTCGCTTGCAAATCACCGATCCCGATGGCAAGGTGTGGGACGAGCTCATTCCGAAAGAGAAGAACATCCTGGTGCACGAAGGCCAGGTGGTCAACAAGGGCGAAAGCATTGTGGACGGCCCCGCCGATCCGCAAGACATCTTGCGTCTCTTGGGTTCGGAAGAACTGGCCCGCTACATCGTGGACGAAGTGCAGGACGTGTACCGTTTGCAAGGCGTGAAGATCAACGACAAGCACATCGAAGTGATTGTTCGCCAAATGCTGCGCCGCATTGTGGTGGAAAGCGTGGGTGACTCCACCTACATTGCGGGTGAGCAGATCGAGCGCTCAGAGATGCTCAACACCAACGACGCTTTGCGCGCCGAAGGCAAGATCCCGGCAACGTTCACCAACTTGTTGCTGGGTATCACCAAGGCATCGCTGTCCACTGACAGCTTCATCAGCGCGGCGTCCTTCCAGGAAACCACCCGCGTGCTGACCGAAGCCGCCATCATGGGCAAGCGCGATGAGCTGCGCGGTCTCAAAGAGAACGTCATTGTGGGTCGTTTGATTCCTGCCGGTACCGGCATGGCTTACCACGAAGCCCGCAAGGTACGCGAGAACATGGACGACGCCGAGCGTCGCGCCATTGCCGAAGCGGACGCTGCCGAGTTGGCCGGTGAGGTTGAAGTTGACGCCGGAGCCGCAGCGGAATAATTCCGACTGGGCTTCTTAGATAATGCGCCAAGCACCCTCATGGGGCTTGGCGCATTTTTCATGGTGGCTTGAAAAAGCGGATCGGCCTATCACTGGAGACACGGCACAACAATGAGCAACACGGTTTTAATCTGGGGGGGGGGTGCTGTGCTCTTGTTTTGGGGGGTGGGGGCTTACAACCGTCTCGTGCGCTTGCGTGCCTTGGCTATCGCTGCTTTTGCCCCGTTGCACGCGCAATACGGGCAGTATGCCGCTTGGGTGCGAAGCAACTTTGAGTGCGAGGGTGATGGTGATCGGCAAAGCGCACGCACGGGTCTGATCAACGCGGCGTTGCAGTTTGAAGCCTCGCTCAAAGCAGCCCACACGCGCCCCTTGGACAGTCTGGTCATGCGTGCTTTAGATACAGCACATCAAATTTTGCATGCCGCCTGGGCCAACGTGTGCGGGGAACCTCAAGACCTGGCGGGAGAGCCATTGCCCGAGGATTTGCAAAAACAGTGGGCTCATATGGCATCACAAACTGAGCGTGATAGAGCAGAGTTCAAGCATCGAATCCAGGATTACAACCATGGCATTCAACAGTTCCCGGCCAGCTTGATGGCCTGGATGTTCCGATTTAAACCCGCTGTCTGGGATGAAGAAATTGCATGATGAGCACTGATACACCCCCCCCCTTGTGGCGACTGTTGCAGGGGGCCGCAGAGGTGCTGGCCAGCATACGTGCGGGTCAGTCCGGCACCGCCGCGCTGAATGCCGTGCTGCCTGAGTTGCGACCAGGCGTGCAGTCTTTGTCCTACCGGGTACTGCGCGAGCTGGGCCGTGCCGAAGTGCTGCGCCAGCAACTGGCAGCACGCAAACCCGCACCCGCCGTAGATGCACTGTTGTGCACAGCACTGGCGCTGGTGTGGGATGAAGCGGCTGCGCCGTACGACAGTTTTACCCTGGTGAATCAAGCGGTAGAAGCCGCCAAACGCCATCGCGTGCTACAAGCGCAGGCGGGTTTTATCAATGGCTGTCTGCGCCGCTTCTTGCGTGAGCGCGAGGCCATGGTGGCGCAGAGTGAGCGGCAAGCTGTGGCCGTCTGGAATCACCCGGCCTGGTGGATCGAGCAGCTTCGACGGGAATACCCCGACCAGTGGCGCACCATTCTGCAAGCCAATAACACGCAGGCCCCGATGACCCTGCGCATCAACGCGAGAAAGACAAACCCAGAAAGCTATCTGACGCGCTTGCGTGACATGGGCCTGGAAGCCCGGACCGCAGGCGTCAATGGCATCACGCTGAACAAGCCGGTCAATGTGCATGCGCTGCCGGGCTTTGATGAGGGCTGGGTCTCAGTCCAAGACGCGGCAGCACAAATGGCCGCGCCACTCCTGCTCCAGGGCCTGAGCACCACCCCAGGCCTGCGGATTCTTGACGCCTGTGCTGCGCCCGGCGGCAAGACAGCGCATTTGCTGGAGTTATCGTCAGCCGAGGTCACGGCCCTGGACATCGATCCCCAACGCTGCACGCGCATCGAGCAAACATTGCAACGTTTGGGCTTGCAGGCCAAGGTCGTGGCGGCGGACGCGGCTCAGCCTAAGCAATGGTGGGATGGTGTTTTGTTTGACGCCATCTTGTTGGATGCGCCCTGCACCGCCTCGGGTATCGTGCGGCGTCACCCCGATGTGCGCTGGTTGCGCCGGGAGGGTGACGTAGCCCAGCTCGCAGCGCAGCAGCGCCGACTGCTAGAGACGCTTTGGCCCTTGCTCAAACCTGGTGGACGCATGCTGTTTTGCACCTGCTCGGTGTTCAAGGCAGAAGGGGAGCAGCAGATTCAAACGTTTCTTGCACGCAACACCCAAGCAGGTTTGCTGGTGTCCCCAGGCCATTTAATGCCAAGTATTGCAACCAGAAGTGATGTCGTCCCGGACAATGAGGCGATTGACCATGATGGCTTCTATTACGCATTGCTGGAAAAACGCGCGACTTGATGGGGTCAGGCTGTTGCTTTGCGCCTTGCTTTTGTGGGGTGGCGGCCTCCAAGCCTTGCGCGCAGAGACCAATTTGCCCGAGATTTCCGGCCTGAGGTTCGAGCGCAGTGCGGAAAACTTGACGCTGACGGCGCAGCTTAAATTTGATTTACCCACAGCGGTTGAAGAAGCCTTGCTCAAAGGCATTCCCGTCATCTTTGTTGCAGAGGCCGATGTTTACCGTGAGCGCTGGTACTGGACAGACAAAAAAATAAGCAGAACCGAGCGTCACATGCGACTGGTGTACCAGCCGTTGACGCGCCGATGGCGGCTCGTGGTCGGAGCGGGCGTGATCGCCAATAACGGCATTGGCGTTGCGTTGAACCAATCCTTCGATTCGCTTGACGATGCCTTGAATGCGATTCGGCGATTCTCCGGCTGGCGTATCGCAACCCAGATTGAACTGGAGCCCGGTGAGCGGCACCGGGTCGAATTCCGATTCCGCTTGGACGCTTCGCAGCTTCCGCGTCCACTTCAAATTGGCACCTTAGGTCAAAGTGAGTGGGCCTTGAGCCTCTCGGCAACCCAGAAATTCTTGCCGGAGAGCTTGAAGTGAGCGCTCCCCAGCCGAGTGAGCGTGCATCACTGACGCAGCCTTCCAAGACACTGCGTTGGACGCTGGGCCTGGGGGCAGCTGTGATGGCGGCTATTGGCTTGGTCTTGTTGTTCTTGCTCACGCAGGCCACCGATAACCGAGAGATGTACGAGCATAACTATGCGCAGCTGTTCGCCATCAATGTGGTGGTCGCAGGCACACTTTTCTTGGTGATTGCATGGGTTGTTTTCAAGTTGATCGTGCGGCTCAAGCAGGGCCGATTTGGCAGTCGCTTGCTGGTCAAGCTGGCGGCCGTATTTGCCTTGGCCGGCTTTGTACCGGGCATGTTGATTTACGTGGTGTCCTACCAATTCGTCTCACGCTCGATTGAAAGCTGGTTTGACATCAAGGTGGAGGGCGCCTTGGAGGCTGGATTGAATTTGGGTCGCGCGACGCTGGACGCCTTGTCCACCGACCTGGCGGGTAAGACCCGTGCAGCCGCAGCACAACTCAACGACAACCCCGATGTAACCGCCGGGCTCTTGCTAGAGCGCATTCGTGAACAGATGGCCGTGCGTGACGTCATGTTGTGGGGGGCGAATGGGCAGTTGATTTCGGTCGCAGGGGCTTCGAGGTTTGAGATCAACCCCGAGCGACCCAGCACCCAACAATTCAGATCCGCCAGGGGGCAGCGCTCAGTCACTTGGATTGAAGGTTTGGACGAGTCGGGTACGAGCACCTCCCCCAGCCACGCCCGCATCAAAGCCTTGGCCCTGGTGCCCAGGGCCGGGCTGGACATGCTGGGTGAGTCGCGGTATTTGATGGTCACACAGGACTTGTCCGATACGCTAGTGGCCAATGCCTTGGCCGTCACCCAGGCCCATCGCGAATACCAGGAGCGTGCCTTGGCGCGCGAGGGTCTGCGGCGCATGTACATCGGCACGCTGACCTTGAGCCTCTTCTTGGCTGTTTTCGGCGCGGTCTTGCTGGCGATTTTGCTGGGCAACCAAATCACACGCCCCTTGCTTTTGCTGGCGCAAGGGGTAAGAGAGGTGGCCGCAGGGGATTTGACGCCTAAAGCGATCCTGCAAGGGCGCGATGAGTTGGGCGGCTTGACACGCTCGTTCGCCAAAATGACCCAGCAATTGTCGGACGCCCGCTTGGCGCTGGAGCACAGCATGGAGGCGGTGAATGCCGCCCGTGAAAATTTACAGACCATTCTGGACAACCTCACGGCGGGTGTTCTGGTGCTGGATGAACAGGGCGTGATTCAATCGGCCAATCCCGGCGCAACGCGCATTCTCAAGGTGCCCATGGCCGCTTGTGAGGGGCGAAAACTGGTTGATGTTGAGGGCTTGGAGGAATTTGCCAACAACGTTCAACGCCAGTTTGAGGCCTTCTTGGGCGAGCGCAGTGAACACGGGTTGGACCATTGGCAGCAGTCCTTTGAGTTGGGGATCAGTCACCCCGCAGGGGCCGTGGCGGGCTTGCATGCGGACGGTTTAATCACCTTGGTGGCCCGAGGCGCAGAGCTTCCCGGTCATGCCCGTTTGCTGGTGTTTGATGACATTTCTGAAATTGTGTCTGCGCAGCGTGCCCAAGCCTGGGGCGAAGTGGCACGTCGTTTGGCGCATGAAATCAAAAACCCCTTGACGCCCATTCAACTCTCAGCCGAGCGGCTGGAGATGAAGTTGACCGGCAAAGTCGCGCCGACTGAGCAGGCGCTTTTGACCAAGTCCGTCAAAACCATTGTGGATCAAGTTGACGCCATGAAGCGCTTGGTCAACGAGTTTCGCGACTACGCGCGCTTGCCTGCGGCCCAGCTCAGGGCCATGGACTTGAATAACCTCGTGACCGAGATTGCCCATTTCTACAGCGGGGACAATGTGCCAATCCCCGTGCGCATGGAGCTAGATGCACGCTGCCCCAAAATCAGAGGCGACGAACAGCAACTGCGACAAGTCTTGCATAACTTGGTGCAAAACGCACAAGACGCCACCGAGTCGGCCGGGCGCAGTGGTGTTGCCTACAGCGTGCTGGTTCGTACGCATTGGTCCACGTCCAGTGGGCGGGTGCGGCTGAGCGTGCTGGATCATGGCGCAGGCTTTCCCGACAGCATTCTCAAACGTGCGTTCGAGCCCTATGTCACGACCAAGGCCAAAGGCACAGGCCTGGGGCTCGCGGTCGTGAAAAAAATAGTGGATGAACATGGTGCGAGGATTGATCTGTCCAACCGCCTGTTGGACGATGTCGTGCAGGGTGCTCAAGTATCGGTATCATTCGCCACTGAGAGACCAACGACAGCCTGAGAACAGGCACCTCTCCAAGGACAACGGCGCTCAATCATGGCAAATATTTTGGTGGTCGATGACGAACTCGGCATTCGCGACCTGCTATCTGAAATTCTCAACGATGAAGGACACACCGTCGAAGTGGCGGAGAATGCTGCGCAGGCGCGTGCGGCCCGCTTGCGTGAGCGACCCGACCTGGTGTTGCTCGACATCTGGATGCCCGATACCGATGGCGTGACGCTGCTCAAAGAGTGGTCGGTGTCCGGTGCATTGACCATGCCTGTCATCATGATGAGCGGCCACGCCACCATCGACACGGCCGTGGCAGCCACCAAGATCGGGGCACACGCCTTCCTTGAAAAACCCATTACCTTGCAAAAATTGCTCAAAGCCGTAGAGCAAGGCCTGGAAAAAGGGACGCAGCGTAAAGCCTTGCCGCCCTTGCTGGGGCAAGTCGTGAGCCCGCAGCTTGAGTCTGTGGCCCCAGCGCTGCTGTTGCCCTTGCCGATCGTGGAACAAGGGCCGCAATCCCAGCAAGACTTCGCGCTCGACAAGCCTTTGCGAGAAGCCCGGGACGAGTTCGAGAAGGCCTACTTCGAGTACCACTTGGCCCAAGAAAACGGCTCCATGACGCGCGTGGCTGAAAAGACCGGTTTGGAGCGCACCCATCTCTACCGCAAACTCAAGCAGCTGGGTGTTGATTTGACGCGGGGTAAGCGAAGTGCAACTTGAGTCGTCGCTGCGATTGAGGCCGAAAGTTGCTGCTATAATATGAGGCTTAGGCCCGGTAGCTCAGTCGGTAGAGCAGAGGATTGAAAATCCTTGTGTCGGTGGTTCGATTCCGCCCCAGGCCACCAAAATGCTTAAAAATCCTTCTTGTAATGAGAAGGGCTTCTAAAGCAAAACGCGGGAATAGCTCAGTTGGTAGAGCGATACCTTGCCAAGGTATAGGTCGAGAGTTCGAGCCTCTTTTCCCGCTCCATATGGTTTCTAAGCAAAAAGCCCCTTTCACGAGGGGCTTTTTGCTTTGGTTGGCCCATCAGCCTCGTGGCTTGGTCTTTACTGGCGGCTTCTTCACGATCTTTTTCACTGCCGCTTTCGCCAACATGGCCTCAAACCCCGGCACGTGTTTGACTTCGGTGTTCATTTTCACATCACTGCGGCGTTGTTTGGCAATCTCTTCGCCGGTGACGAAGTAGTCCCCACGCACGGCGCGTTCGGCCATCAGGGCGTTGCGTTCGGTCCAGTCGCCCAGCGAGTAGCCGTGCCAAGGGGCCTCGGGTTTGAGCTTGGGCAGGCCCAGCTCTTCCCAGATGGCTTTGGCGTTTTCCATGAACTCTTTTTTCGGCAGCGCGATGGGCGGGAAGTCGTCTTTGAGCGTGGCGTCGATCAAGAGCGATGCGTCCAAGCCGCCATTGCGCGGGCTACGCGGGCCGTGGCCGGGGTCACGGTTTTGCAGGATTTGCAAATCGAGGGCGAAGTTGGCGCGGTAGCTCATGGCCCACAGCAGCGCGTCGGCGTTGTCGGGGTCAATGTCCTCGTTGATGGCAATCACCATCTTGCCGCCCGAGCGCAGCAGCGATGCTGCGCCGTACAGTGCGCGCCACACCTCGCTCACCGGGGTCTTTCGATCCACCACCACGGCGATTACTTTGCGCAGATTGGTCAGCGGCTCGTGCATCGAGACCTTGATCACGCCCTTGATGCCCATGGCACGCTTGAGGTGGTTCAGGAACACTGGCTCCAGCGCCACGCGTTTGATCAAACTAGATTCAGACGGCGTGACTTGCGAAATGATGGAAGTGAGGATGGCGTTTTTACGCCGTGTGATGGCCGTGACCTCCATGTAGGCGTTGTACTCTTGCAGGTTCACATGGCCGTGTGATTCGCCAAACGGCGCTTCGGGCTCCAGCGCCTCGGTGACGATATAGCCCTCGATCACGATCTCGGCCTCGGCGGGCACCAGCAGATCGACAGTCTTGCATTTCACAACATTGATGGGCGCGCCCGCCAAACCACCGGCCACGTGCAGCTCGTCCACGTCTTCGGCCAGTTTCTGAGCCGAGGTAAAGGCTACGCTGGGCGGGCAACCCAAGATCACTGCTGCGGGCAGACGTTGGCCGCGCGCTTTGGCTTTTTCCCAGTGGGCCATGATGCCAGGCTGGTTTTCCATGGAGGGGTTCATGCCCAAACGCGTGGGCGACTTGACCTGACCACGGTAAATACCCATGTTCTGGATGCCGTTGTCCGGGTCTTTGGAGATGTACTGCGAGAGCGTGGTGTAGGGCCCATTATCCCAACCTGGGGTGGAGATGGGGATGGGCAGACTGTCCAGGCCCTTTCCTTTTTTCAGCAGTTCTTTGCCCATCACCACGATTTCTTGGCAGGGGGCCTCTGCTTCTGTCACGACATTGGGCAACACCGGGTGCGCAATGGCATGGTTCCAGGTCTTGCCGATATCCTCAATCGCGCAGCCCATGCCCACGCTGTAAATCTTGCGGGTGGCGGCCAAGGCACCGACCACCACGGGAATGTCGTATTTCTTGCCCTTGCCATCGACTACGTTAGTGAACAAGAATGCTTTGCGATCCGGCTCGGCAATGCCACCGCGAAATTGCCAGCGCACCAAGGGGTGCAACTCGGTGTCTTTGTTGATGGGGCGGTCGATGGTGATCAGCAAGCCCGCCTTGTCCAACGCGGCCAGGTGTTCGTGCAGATCGGCGTAGCCACGGCCTGGTGTTTTCGCCGTTGCTTTACTTGTTGCTTTATTTTTTGTCATGGGGAAAGTTGCTTTTTTGGTTGCCATTTTTATCGTGCCTGTTTGGTCATCGTGTCTTCAAAAGCTTTGTTCCACTTGGCGAAGTTGTCCACGCTATAGACGGGGTCAATCACGTCCAACTTCAAGCCGGGGTAAGGTGACGTGGTTTTGGTGCTGGCCGGGTAGTAGTGCAAGGACGCCAGCAATTTTTGCGTTTCGGGTGAGAGCATGTAGTCGTAGAACAAGAGCGCCGCATTCGGGTGCAATGCCTTTTGCGCGATGCCCATGTTGAAGCCCTGCGCCACCACGGGTTCCAGGGCAAACCAGTCCACTGGCTTGCCCGCGCGTTTGTCTTTTTCTGGCAGGTCGATATAGACCGTCAAGGCCAGTGGCACTTCACCGGCGATCACCAGGTTGTGCAGCAGCGACACGCCCAGCCGCGTGGAGATGCCGTTGCGCGCCACCACGTCTTTGAACAACTTGCTGCCTTTGTCCTCGCCCATGGCGAGCACGACTTTGCTGTACCACTCATCCGCCTTGGCCTCCACGCCGAGGTTGCCCTTCCAGCGCGGGTCGAGCAGGTCTTGGTAGGTTTTGGGCAGGTCCGATTTTTTCAGCAGGTTGGTGTTGTAGGTCTGCACCGTGACGTTCATGAACACGGTGGACCAGTTTTTATGCGGCGGTAACGCCGTGGCGAGCAAGTCTTTGAAGTAAGGCGACGCAACCGGCTGCAAAATCTTTTCACGGTACAGCGCCACCATCTCGGTAGCGGGCATCATCACCACATCAACGACGGCGTTCTTGCTGCCCGCCTCCCGCAGCACGCGCTGCGTGACGTTGTTACTGCCTGAGCGCCAAGCATTGACTTTGATGCCGTATTTTTTTTCAAACGGGGCGAGGACGATGGGCAGGTCTTGTGGCCTGAAGGCCGTGTACAGCGTGAGTGCACCTTCTTTGGTGGCAGCGGTCAGCACCTTGGCGGCGCGGTCGGGGGCTTCGGACAGCATCAGCAACTCGGTTTGCGCCAGTGCGGGCAAGGCGGTACAGGTCACGGCGAATGTCAGCCACACGGCCCCTAGTCGGCGAAATAGTGTTGGCGTCTTCATGGGCTTCCTTCACCGTTAAAACAAAAAAAGCAAAAGCCCCGCGCGGGGCTTTTGCTGATTCTAAGAGCGCAGGGATCAGAACTTGACTTGCAGACCCAGTGCCACGTTGGTCACATTGCCACCGACGTTGCCGCTGGCAAGAACGGCTGCGGAATTGACCATGCTTTGGCCAAAGAGGGCAAAGAAGCCAATGTTCTTGTCGTAGTCGTAGCGTGCACCCAAGCTCATCATGGAGCCACCCAGACCGTTGGTCGAGCAGGTGGCTACGCCCAGCAAGGAGCAGCTACCAGCCGCGTTTTGGCCGTAGTTGGCGCCCACGGTGATTTGCGGGTTAATCGAGTACTCGCCGCTGACTTGCCAGCCTGTGGTGTCGTAGCTGCTGAAGTTGCCAACGATGGTGGCGTCTTCGGTGTATTTCAGGCTGGAGAAGTCGGCGCCCAGCTTGTAGGTCTCAGCCGTGTAGCCGAAGGACAGGCGGGTGGCAGTATCTTTGGAGCGCGGTGAGACGTTGAAAACGTTGGTGGCCACATCGGCTGCATTGGTGCCGCTCATCGTGCGGTAGTCGTTGTGCACCTCTTGCGCCAAGCCCACGTAGTATTTGGCGTTGCTCCAGCGAATACCCATGGCTGACAAGGATGCGTCTGTGGTCGCCGTACGGGCTGGGTCAGGGCGGATCGAGACGCCCACTTCCACGCCACTCCAGTTCGGGCTGATCCAGCGCACTTGACCGTTGATGCGGGTGTTGAAAGAGGTCGTACCTGCGGCGTTGGCCGTGGGGGCTTTCCAGGTCACGCCTGAGACCATGCTGCTGGTTGAGGTGAAGTTGCTGGAGCTGGTGCCCAGCAGGCGAACACGGTCACCAAACTCTTTGTAAATCGTGTCCATTTGGCCGAATTGCAAAGTACCAAATTTCTTGTGCGCCACAAATACAAAGGCATCACGTGCCGCACCGACGGCATTGGTCTCGGTTTGAAGCGTACCGTTGGACATCACCACGCCTTGGAAGTCATAGCCCGCTGTGATGTCGCCAAAGCCTTTTTGACCTTTGAAACCTAGGTAGGAATTAACCCAGTTAACCTGTGTGACGTTGGGTTTCGTAGTCGCTGCGGTGGGTGTTGCTGGCGTGTTCAAACCTGCAGTCATGGGGCTTTGCTGGGTACCCGTTGCACCGTCTGCAAAACTGGTGATCTGGTACTGGGGATAAAAATTGCCGTACACATCCAGCAATTCACCGGCGACTTGTACCGCTTGTGCCGTACCTGCCAAACCCATGGCTGCCAAGCAGCCCGCTGTTACTAAACCGTGTTTGAATTTCATGCTATCTCCAAGTTTGTTTAAAAAGATATTTCCAACAATTTTGCCCCAGACTCTGGGGCAAAACAACTGTCTTCTGTTCCTGTATGCGAAACGTTGTTCTTGCAAGCAAGACAGTAGGGTCAATTAAGCAAAAAATTTGTTTCCATACCTATCCGGACTTACCCTAGCGACACATTTAATTTACAAAAGCGCAACATTTCCCTAGGCGTTTTCAAGTAAGCGATCCTTTTTCTCACAAGAGATTGCCAAAAGGTTTGCTGGGTGGGGTGGGCAAGCCCTGTTGACGCCGCAAAGCCTCTTCGTCTAGCATGGTAGAACGTCGTTCCTCATAAAGGAACGAATTTCCAACCCGCTTTCAACCCTGATGGACGCCCCATGCCCCACGACAAAGACACCTCCCATTGGCACGAACCCTCTGGCAACAAAAAGGCCGGTTTCGGCGAGTTCAAAAAACAACCCACGCCGTATGACGCCTTCATGGAGGCCGAGGGCATCCCCGTGTTTCGCGACGTGGGCATCAACAACGTGCAAGAGCTGCCGCTCTCCCCCTGGAAGCGTACCGGGGGCCGGGGTCACTTCTTGCAACTGCTGGGCACCGAGACCAAGTGGGGCAGCTTTGTGGTGGAGGTGCCGCCACGCGGCGCGCTGAACGCGCAAAAGCACATGTACGAGGAAATCTACCTGGTGATCGAAGGCCGGGGCACGACCGAGGTCTGGCAAGAGGGCGACACCAAGAAGCACGTGTTCGAGTGGCAAAAAGGCTCCATGTTCTCCATCCCCATGAACGCCTGGTTTCGCATCGTCAACGCCACCTCCAGCGGCGCGCTGTTGATGGCGGGCAACACCGCACCCAATGTGATGAACATGCTCAACAACACCGAGGCGGTGTTCAACAACCCCTTCATTTTTCGTGACCGTTTCAATGGTGCAGACGACTTTTTCAAGGCCCGTGACGAGATCGAGCCCGACCCGGTGCGCGGCCTGGCCATGCGCCGCACCAACTTCATCCCCGACGTGGTGCACTGCGACTTGCCGCTGGACAACCGCCGCTCGGTGGGCTGGCGCCGGGTCGAGCCCTTCATGACCAACAACTGCTTTTACTTCTGGATCGGTCAACATGAGCAGGGCCGCTACTCCAAGGCGCACGCCCACACCTCGGCGGCGGTGCTGATCTGCCTGAGCGGCAAGGGCTACACCTACACCTGGCCCGAACGCCTGGGCGAAACCCCATGGAAGGACGGCAAGGCCGACCAAGTGCGCCGCATTGACTACGAAGCGGGTGGCCTGGTGTCCGCTGCACCGGGGGGCGCACGCTGGTACCACCAGCACTTCAGCTCGGGCGCGGAGCCGCTGCGTCTGACGGCCTGGTTTGGCCCGCACAACCCGGGGCGTGACCCCGGCGCACCCGGTGCCAAACACACCGACTACACCGCCATGGACGTGACCGAAGGCGGCACCGCCATCCCCTACTGGATGGAAGACCCGTTTTTGCGCACCGAATACGAAGCGGACTTGACCAGTCACGGCATTCCGATTCGCATGGATCCGGCTTGGTATGTGAAGCCTGAGGGCGCGGTGGCGAAGAAGTCGCTGGATGGGCCGGTGGGAGCGGCGGGTTGAGCTGCCCACCAGCCACTTGCGATTTGGACTTGCTCCTTCCCCCGCTGGGGGAAGGCAGGGATGGGGGCCAGCCTGTGAGTACCAGCCCCCACCCCAACCCTCCCCCAGCGGGGGAGGGAGTAACTGGCGGACGAGTGTTCTTCAGCAATGTGCGGCGCAGTCTGGAGTTTGAGGACGAAATCATCCTGGTGAGCGTGGGGGTGGACATTGGCTCATCCACCTCGCATCTGGTGTTCTCGCGTCTGGTGCTGGAGCGCCTGGACAACCGCTACATCGTGGCCGAGCGCACCGTGCTGCACGAGTCCGATGTGTTGCTCACCCCCTATGCGGCGGATCAAAGCATTGATGCGCAAGCATTGGGAAACTTCATCGCCGCGCAGTATGAACAGGCTGGAGTAGAACCCAGCGCCATCGACTCCGGTGCCTTGATCCTCACCGGCGTGGCGGTGCGCCGCAGCAATGCGCGCGCCATTGCCGATTTGTTTGCGGCGCAGGCGGGCAAGTTTGTCTCGGTCAGCGCGGGCGACGCGCTAGAGACCACGCTGGCGGCCTTTGGCTCGGGCGCGGCAGCGCGCTCGGTGCGCGAGGGCGTGCGGGTGATGAACATCGACATCGGCGGCGGCACGACCAAGATGGCCGTGTGCGAAGACGGCGTGCTGGCCGACCTGACGGCGGTGGACATTGGCGCGCGCATCGTGGCCTTTGATGCACAGGGTCTTGTCACGCGCATTGAAGAAGCGGGCCAACGTTTTGCGCAGGAAGCGGGCTTCACCCTCACACTGGGCCAGCCCGTGGGCGCAGACAATTTGCAGTCCATGGTGGACAAGATGGCGGATCGCATGTTCGCTGTCGCAGCAGGTGGCGCGCCCGATGCGGTGACCGCCGCGCTGCTACGGCTTGACCCTTTGCGCGTGCAAGCGCTTCCTGAGGTGTTGACGTTCTCAGGCGGTGTGTCCGAGTACATCTATGGCCGCGAGCCCGCGAACTATGGCGACCTCGGGCCCCTGCTGGCCGCAGCCGTCTTGGCCCGCGCGCAAGCCTGGGGGCCGCGTCTTGAAGTGCCCGAGCAAGGCATTCGCGCCACGGTGATCGGCGCGTCGCAGTACACAGTGCAGGTCAGCGGCAGCACGATTTATGTCGAGCCCATCAGCCTGCTGCCCTTGCGCAATGTGCCGGTGATTGCGCCGCATTGGGACTTGGCGGCTGAAGTGCTCGATGGCCCCGCACTGACTGAGGCCATTCGCCGCGCCCTGCGTCGCCTAGACCTGCACACGGGTGAGCAAGCCGTGGCCTTGAGCTACCGTTGGCAAGGCTCGGCCACCTTTGACCGGCTCGATGCGTTTTGCCGCGCGGTGGCCGAGGGCATGGCCGCTATCACGGCCCAAGGTCACCCCCTCATCCTGGTGGGCGAGGCGGATTGCGGCGGCTTGATTGGCATCCATTTTCACGA